>NZ_JBFTLX010000009.1:0-64025 GCF_056396665.1 Cupriavidus sp. 05T313
AAAGTCCATGGCTGTGCCAAAGTCCATGGCTGTGCCTGTTCCTTGAATCCCGGGTTTTGCGGAGTCTCTGACGTCTTCCGTGGCTTCAGAAGCCCAGGATCATCTTGGAGATGATGTTCTTTTGTACTTCCGTGGTGCCGCCGTAGATCGATGTCTTGCGCATGTCGAAGTACGTCGAGGCGGCGGGCGCGGCCCACGCCGGGGCGTGCAGCGGCGCATCGGCCGGCGGCGCTTCGCCGGCTTCGAGCCAGCGCGGCGAATACGGCCAGGCATTGGGGCCGGCTACTTCCATCTGCAGCATGGCCAGGTCCTGCTGGATCTCGGAGCCGCGGATCTTGACGATGGAGGCTTCCGGGCCGGGGCCGCGGCCCGCGTCTTGCGTGGCGACGCGCACCAGCAGCATTTCCAGCGCCATGATGTCCATCTCGATGCGGGCGATCTTGTCGCGCATGCGTACATCGTCGATCAGCGGGCGGCCGGCGCCATCGGTGGCTTGCGCGGCGTAATGCTTGAGCTGGCGCAGTTCGCGGTTGCAGTGGCCGATGCCGGCAATGCCGGTGCGCTCGTGGCCCAGCAGGTATTTGGCGTAGGTCCAGCCGCGGTTTTCCTCGCCCAGCAGGTTGCCCACGGGCACTTCCACGTCCTCGAACCAGACTTCGTTGACGTCGTGGCCGCCGTCGAGCGTGACGATCGGGCGCACCGTCACGCCCGGCGTCTTCATGTCGATCAGCAGCATCGAGATGCCTTCCTGCGGCTTGGCTTCGGTGTCGGTGCGTACCAGGCAGAAGATCCAGTCGGCAAAGTGCGCCATCGTGGTCCAGGTTTTCTGGCCGTTGACGATGTAGCGGTCGCCCTGGCGCACGGCGCGGGTCTTGAGCGAGGCCAGGTCGGAACCGGAGCCGGGCTCGGAGTAGCCCTGGCACCAGAAATCCTCGACCGTGGGGATGCGCGGCAGGAAGCGTTCCTTATGTTCCTGGCTGGCATATTTCATCAGCACCGGCCCGATCATGGTCAGGCCGAAGGGCAGCAGGCGCGGCGCCCCCGCGCGGAAGGCCTCAATCTCGAAGATCAGACGCTGCAGCGCGTTCCAGCCCGTGCCGCCCCATTCCGTGGGCCAGGTCGGCGCGCCCCAGCCCTGCGCGTGCAGGATGCGGTGCCAGCGCACGTAGTCGTCCTTCTCGACGCGCTGGTGGGCCAGCACCTTGTCCCGGATATCCGCGGGCAGGCTGCCCTGCACAAAACCCCGAACCTCTTCGCGGAACGCTTGTTCCGCCGCGTTGAAACGCAAATCCATCTGCTTGTCCCCTCGGTTGGGAAAGGCTGGCCGCCGGCCGCCACTTCGATACGATGCTGCGATTCTATGGGGGGGCGGACGTTCGCTTCTTCCGGAATGACAAAGCCGTCCTTTTGCGCTTCCTAACCGATGCCGGCCCTGCGCAGGCGCACGTGCCGGGCAGAACACGGCCTTAGCCAAATCCAAATAGCACGCCACCGGCGCCTGGCTCACACTGGCGCAGTTCCATCGCAGCAAAAACACAATCAACGCCGAGGAGACGGGCGATGTCACGCTGGACAAAATGGTTCGTGCTCTGCGGATGGCTTGCCGCCACCGCGAGCGCGTTTGCGGCCTATCCGGACAAACCGGTGCGGCTGGTCGTGCCCTTCCCGCCGGGTGGCGCCACGGACCTGCTGGCTCGCGAGGTCAGCCACGCACTTTCAGTACGGCTGGGCCAGCCGGTGGTCATCGAGAACCGGCCTGGCGCGGGCGGCAATATCGCCGCCGTGGCGGTGGCGCGCGCGCCGGCCGACGGCTACACCCTGCTGTTCGGCACCTTCGGCTCGCTGGCCGTGAACAAGAGCCTCTACGACAAGCCCGGCTACGACCCGCTCAAGGATTTCGCGCCGGTGGCCTCGGTGGCCTACCTGCCCAACGTACTGGTGGTGCACCCCGCGGTGCCCGCGCGCAATGTGGCCGAACTGCTGGCGCTGGCGCGGCGCGAGCCCGGCAAGCTGAGCTACGGCTCCTTCGGCAACGGTTCGTCCTCGCACCTCGCCGGTGAACTGTTCACCCACCTGGCGGGCGTGCGCATCGAGCATGTGCCGTACAAGGGCAGCGCACCGGCCATGACCGACCTCATCGGCGGGCGCCTCACCATGATGTTCGACAGCATTTCCACCGCCTTGCCCTATGTGCGCGATGGCCGCGTGCGGGCGCTGGCGGTCACCGCCGCCACGCCGTCCGGGCAGTTGCCCGGCGTGCCGACGCTGGCGGCGGCCGGCGTGCCCGGCTACGAGCTGACCGCGTGGTTCGGTGTGGTGGCGCCCGCCAATACGCCGGCGGCCGTGGTCGACCGCCTCAACGCCGAGATCGTGGCTGCGCTCGCGCAGCCCGAGCTGGCGGCGCGGCTGGCAAGCCAGGGCACCGTGCCCTTTCCTTCCACGCCGGCGCAGTTCGGTACGTATATGCGCACCCAGTACCAGAAGTGGGACGGCCTGATCAAGTCGGCTCACATCCACCTGGATCAGTGAGCTTGCTCTGCGTCTCTTCCGGGTCCGTCCGGTTCCAACCTCATCATCACTCGCATCATGTCCTCCTTCCGTCCCGAGTTCATCCATGACATCCCCCGGCACTGGGCCGAGCAATCGCCCCAGGCTCCCTGCCTGTACGAGACCGGCGGCGTGCTCAGCTACGGCGCGCTGTGGGAGCGCATCACGGCCACGCGCGACTGGCTCGCCGCGCAAGGCGTAGGGCAGGGCGACCGCGTGATGGTGGTGGGCGAGAACTGCGCCGAGATGGTGGTGATGCTGTTCGCCTGCAGCGCACTGCACGCCTGGCCGATCCAGGTCAACGCGCGGCTTTCGCCGCGCGAGATCGACGGCATCCGCGCTCATGCCGAGCCGCTGCTGACGTTCTTTACCAACCATGTCTCCGATGTGGCCGCCGCCCACGGCAGGCGGCTTGGGGCGCAGCCCACCGGTTGCGCCGCGCTCGATCCGGACTTCGCCAGCCTGCGCGCCGAACAGGTGCCCGCGCGCGTGGATGCCGCCCAGGCGCGCGACGTTGCCACGCTGATCTACACCTCCGGCACTACCGGCGCGCCCAAGGGCGTGATGGTGCCGCACGCCGGCCTGACGGTCTTCGCGCGGATCTCGGCAACCTCGCGCAACCTGGGGCCGGACGATATCGCCTACTGCGCGCTGCCGCTGTCGCACATCTTCGGCATCGCCACCGTGCTGATGGCCACGCTGTACGCCGGCGCCAGCCTGGTGATGCGCCCCCGCTTCGATGCCGCCGATGTCTTCGCCGCGCTGGCATCGCCCGGTGTCACCATGCTGCAAGGCGTGCCGACCATGTTCACGCGCATCATGGCGGTGGCGCGGGAGTCGTCGCTGGAGAGCGGCGCCGCGGCGTTTCCCCGCCTGCGCTATCTCTATACCGGCGGCGCGCCGCTGGACCCGACCCTCAAGCGCGACACCGAGGCATGGTTCGGCCAGCCGCTGCATCACGGCTACGGCATCACCGAATACGCCGGTTCGCTGTTCATCACCCGCATGGATGCGCCGCGCGCCGATTGCTCGGCCGGCTACATCGTCGAAGGCGTGGAGATCAACATCACCAACGAGCAGGGCGAGCCGATGCCCGCCGGCGAACGCGGCCAGATCCGCGTGCGCGGCCCCGGCGTGATGCGCGGCTATTTCCGCAACGCGGAGCAGACCGCCGAGGCGCTGCTGCCGGGCGGCTGGCTCAACACCGGAGATCTCGGTTTCCTCGGTGAAGACGGCGCGTTGTTTATCGTGGGCCGCTCCAAGGACCTGATCATCCGCTCGGGCTTCAACGTCTACCCGATCGAGGTGGAGTCCGTCATCAATGCCTTCCCCGGCGTGCGCCAGTCCGCCGTGGTCGGGCGCGCGGCAGCCGACGGCAACGAAGAAGTCGTGGCCTTTGTTGAAACGCAACCGGGCGTGAAACTGGACCTCGCCGCCCTGGAAGCCTACCTGCGGGAAAGCCTGGCGCCGTACAAGCGGCCCGCGCAGATCCGCGTGATCGAGACCATTCCCACCACCGCCAGCGGCAAGCTCCTGAAGCAGCCGCTGCGCGCCATGCTGGACGGCGGCGCCGTAGCGGCATGACCTGCGGCGGCCGGTGCCGCCGCCACCGCTTCGCCGCGGGTCGAAGCGTACTAGCCGCCAGCGCCCCGGCAAACCGGGGGCTGGCAGAACACACAACAAGGAGGAGACAGATGAAACGATGGATGATGATGGCTGGCGCGCTGCTGGCGCTGGTGCAAGGCACGGCAATGGCGGACAGCTATCCCACGCGGCCCGTGAAGCTGATCGTGGGCTACGCCCCTGGCGGTCCGGTCGATACCGCCGCGCGCATCTATGCCGATTACCTGGGCCGCGCGCTCAAGCAGCCGGTGGTGGTGGACAACCGCGCCGGCGCCAGCGGCGCCATCGCCGCGGACCTGACCGCGCGCGCGACGCCGGACGGCTACACGCTCTACTTCGTGGYCAGCCCGACCATGACCATGACGCCGCTGATCCAGAAGTCGGTGAACTTCAACCCGAACAAGGATTTCACCTACATCGGCCTGATCACCGATTACACCAACGTATTGCTGATCAACAAGGACTTCCCGGCGAAGGACGTAGGCGAGCTGGTCGAGTACGCGCGCAAGCATCCCGAGGGCGTGAGCTTCGGCTCGGCCGGTGTCGGCGCCTCGAACCACTTGTCGGCCGAGTGGCTGGCGCAGATGAGCGGGGTCAAGATGCTGCATGTGCCGTACAAGGGCAATTCGCCTGCGATGGCCGATGTGATCGGCGGCAAGGTCACGTTCATGTTCGATATCACGGGCACCGCCATCGGCTATATCCAGGGCGGCAAGGTGCGCGCGCTGGCGGTGACGTCGAAGACGCGCAACGCGGCGCTGCCGACGGTGCCGACGATGGTCGAGTCCGGCATGAAGAATTACGACCTGACCGGCTGGTACGCGCTGATCGGCCCGCAGAAAATGCCCGCCGACGTGGTGGACAAGCTGGTCAAGGCGCAAAAGGCCATCGGCGATGATCCTGCCTTTCAGCAGCGCATGACGCAGGGCGGCTATGACCTCAATATCACCGGGCCGAAGCCGCTGGCCGATCGTATCCAGCGCGAACTGAAGCTGTGGGGCGGGGTGGTGAAGACGGCGAATATCCAGGTGGATTGAGGCCGGATGGTTCCCCTCCCCGAATTGTGGGAGAGGGGAGCTACGGCAGCGGTCGAATGAACCCTTTTTTTCCCGGCGCCGTTCAGGCGGCCGGTGCGCGCTTGCGCAGCAGGTAGCGCTGCACGCCGTCGAGCACCAGCACGCCGTGCTGGTTGTGTACCGTCGAGCGCAAGGTCAGCACGCCAGTGGAGCGGTTCGGCGCGAGTTCGCTGACTTCCAGCGTGCTGTACAGCGTGTCTCCCGCGTAGACCGGATGCAGGAAGCGGCTGCTCTGGTCGAGAAAGCCCTTCAACGACTCTTCCACCATGTGCGGGAACAGCCCGGCGCCCGCCGCGGTCTGGATCAGTACCTGGTAGCCGTGCGCCAGCATGTGCGGCATGCCGTGGGCGCGGCAGTACTCCGCGTCGTAATGCACGGGATGGTTGTCGCCGCTAGCCAGCTGGAAGGCGGCGAACAGCGCCTCGGTCATGGTGCGCGAGGGAAGCACAAAGCGTTCGCCGGGCACGAAATCTTCGAAATAGCGTTGTTCGCACATGCGGTGGCTGCGCGGGTCGAAGCTGGCAGCTTCGGGGTTCGCTGCGGAGGGCTTGATGGTCATCGGTTGGTGTCGGGGTTGGTGGCGCGAAGAAGCGCGCAAGCAGAAGAACCCGCGCTGCGCCACGGCCTGGCGCGGCGAGGGCGATGGATCAATCGGGCTTGATGCCCAGCCGTTCCACCAGCGCTTTCTCCTGTGCGATCTGCTGCATGGCAAAGCGGGTGTAGCCGGCGCTGTCCAGGTACATCAGGTCCTGATCCTGCCGCTTTAGCGCGGCAAGGTGCTGCGGGTCTTCGGCAGCCCGCCGCAGCGCATCCTGCAGGATGCCGACCACTTTCGGGTCCATGCCTTTCGGGCCGGCCACGCCGTAGGGCGAGTTGGAGACGATGTCGTAGCCCAGCTCGYGCAGCGTAGGGGCGTCGGGCCAGCGCGGCGAGCGTTGCGCCGTCCACAGGTTGATCCAGCGCAGCTTGCCCGCATCGACCAGCGTGCCGGCGGAACTGCCGGCTGCGCAAAGCTGCACATGGTTGCCCATCAGAGAGTTCAGGCAATCGGCATCGCCCTTGAACGGGACGTGGTTGACCGTCAGCTTCTCCTTGGTGACCAGCTCGATCATGGTGATATGCGGCGAGCTGAACTGGCCCGGCGAGCCGTAGCTGACGGTGCCCGGCCGGGCGCGCGCGTCGCGCAGGAAATCGCTCCAGTTCTTCCACGGTGAATCGGCCCGCACCACCACGCCGAAGGTGTAGCCGGTGATGCGCGAGAGGTAGGTGAAATCGTGTGCCGGATCGAAGGCGGTCTTCTGGATGAAGGGCTGGCGGAATACGGTCACCGGCATCATCGAGAGCGTATAGCCGTCGGGCTTCGCCTGCCTGAGCGCGAGCGCGCCCATGGTGCCGGCCACGCCGGGCTTGTTGTCGACCACCACGGTCTGGCCCAGCGCCTTTTGCAAGGCCACGGCGAACTGGCGCACCACCACGTCGGTGGTGCCGCCGGGCGCGTAGGGCACGATCAGCGTCACCGGGCGGGTGGGGTAGGACTGGGCTTGCTGCGCTGGCTGCGCGAGCGCAGGCGTGGCGCCGCACAGGACGAGGGCGGCGCTGGCGATGTGCCGGATTCTGCGCCGGATGTGGGACCGGGTGTTGCGGACTGCATGCATCGGAATTCTCCTGTTGATGTGGTTCCCCGTTACCCCGATGTTGTAGATGTCCTGCTGTCCTTCGCCTGCGTGCCGGTCAGTTCTCCACCACGGCCCATGCCTCCATCGACTGGCCGCCGGCATCGTCGCCGGTCCACAGCGTGACCTTGCCAGGTGTGGCGGCATCGAGCGTGCCGCCTACGGTCACCAGGTCGTGATCGAACATCGGCGCCAGCCCGCGGAAGCCGAAGCGGCGCACCGTGGCGCCGGGCATCTCGCGCGCCAGCAGGTCCAGCGTGAGCATGGCCTGCAGCGGGCCGTGCACGACCAGGCCGGGGTAGCCTTCCACGTCGCGCACATAGTCGTGGTCGTAGTGGATGCGGTGGCCGTTGAAGGTGAGCGCCGAGAAGCGGAACAGCATGACCGGGTCGGCGCGCAACTGGCGCTGCCACTGGGCCTGATGCGCCAGGCGCGGGCGCGGCGGCAGCGGCTGTCCCGGTTCCGGCATGGCGCGGTAGACCAGGTCGTGACGCTCGCTCAGCGCGGTCTCGCCGTCGACCGTCAGCGCATGTTCCACGGTGACGAACCACAGCTCGCCGCTGCGCCCGCTCTTGTGCTCGACATTGCGCACAGTGGACGTGCGGGTGACGGTATCGCCCACCCGCAGCGGCTTGTGGAAATCCAGCTCGCCGCCGGCCCACATGCGGCGCGGCAGCGGCACCGGCGGCATAAAGCCGCCCAGCGCCGGGTGGCCGTCCCGCCCGAGCTCGCGCTGCGGCGCGCGCGGCAGGAAGTAGAGCCAGTGCCACAGCGGCGACAACGGGCCGCGTACCAGCGCTTCGCCATCGAGGTCCAGGGTGGCCGCGAGGCCGATCACGGGCTCGGGGGCAAGGGTCTCGGTGCGGCTTTCACTGCGGCCGATCCAGGCGCGCAGGGTTTCGAGTTGGGTCATGGCTGGTTCGCTGCGGGGTGGTTTGCCAGCGCGAGGATGCGCCGGGCCTGTTCGATGACGGGGCGGTCGACCATCTTGCCGTCGACCTGTACCGCGTGGCTGCCACTGGCGGTGGCGGCCAGCACGCGCTGCGCCCAGTCCAGTTGCTCCGCCGTGGGCAGGAAGCCAGCGCGCACCGCGGCAAGCTGGGCGGGGTGGATGCACAGCTTGGCGGCAAAGCCGAGCGCGCGCGCGTGCGCCACGTCGTCGGCCAGCACGGCTTCGTCCTTGAGCGCGGTGGTGACGCCGTCCACGGGCGGCGGCAGTGCCGCCACGCGCGAGGCCAGCACGATGCGCGAGCGCGCCATCAGCAAGGCTTCACGCGTATGGGCGCAGCCGAGGTCCACGGCGAAGTCCAGGGAGCCGAAAGCCAGCCGCGACACGCCGCGCGCGGTGGCGACCGCGTCGATGCCGTGCAGCCCGCGCGCGCTTTCGATGATCGCCACGATGCGGCCTTGCGGGTTGACCTGCGCCAGCGCCCGGGCGATCTCGCCAAGCGCGGCCGGGTCTTCGGCCTTGGGCACCAGCAGGCCCGCCAGCGGCGCGTCGGACGGCAGCGCGCGCAGCCAGTCCATATCGGCGGCGAAGGCGGCGGAGCTGGTGTCGTTGATGCGCACATAGGCCTGCGCCTGTGCGCCACGTTCAAGCAACCACGAGGTAATGGCCGTGCGCGCGGCTGGCTTGGCGTCCGGATGCACGGCATCCTCGAGATCGAGGATCAGCGCGTCTGGCGCGGCGGCGGCCGCTTTGTCGAAGCGTTCGGGCCGGTCGCCCGGCACGAACAGGTAGGTGATGGCGGTGGACATGAAGCGGGTCTCGTCAGGATGGGGCGTTACTTGGTGACGGGCAGCCAGTCGTTGACGTTCGCCTGTTTTTCCAGCGCCCACACGCGGGCAATGATCGCACGCATCTCGGCCTCGCCCGCGCCGTGGCGGAAGGCGCCCAGCTGCAGCGCCTTGGCTTCGAGTTCCGGGCGCGACAGCGTATTGCCCGGATCGCCCTTCGGCACATCCACGCGGCCCGCCAGCGTGCGGCCGTCGGTGGTCTTCACCGTAACGCGGCCGATCCACTGGCGCGGGTAAGCGGCATTGATCTCGTCGTCCAGCACCATCTCCACCTTGTCGCGGAAGGCGGCTACCTTTGCGTCCTGCAGCGCATGGTCCTCGAATTCGCCCAGGCCGGCGTGCGCGTGCACCGCCACCAGTCCCAGTACCGTACCCATGGAGAACTTGGCCTGGTGGATGGTCTTGGGATCGGTCACCGGGCCAAGCACGTCGATGGCGCCCTGGTGCACGTGCGCGGTCACGCCGGCGATCTGGTCCGCGCGGAGTGCCTCGCGCAGCATCAGGTCCTTGAGGGCATCGGCCGCCGGGTGCGTGTGGCGGCACGAGGCGAAGAACTTGAAGGAGGTTTCGGCGGTGGCCCAGCGCTTGCCCAGGCCGTCGGTCAGCGCGGCCGGGTTGGCGTCGCTGGACATCCCGGCGGCCATGCCCTGCGGGCCTTCCAGGATACGCCTGGCGCCGGTGAAGCCCGCGCGCGCGATCCACGCGGACATCAGGCCGTCGGCGGCGGCCTTGGCGGTGTGCAGTTGCTTTGAGTCCGCGGCGTCGCGCAGGAATTCCCACAGGCCGGCGGCCTGGGTGCCGGCCGAGCCGAGCGCCTGGTTGATGCCCTCGGCATCCATGCCGTAGAGCTTGGCCACGGCCGCGGCCGCCGCCAGCGTGCCGACGGTGCCGGTGGTGTGGAACACGCGATAGTGCGAACGGCCCATGAATTCGCCGATGCGGATGCCCGCTTCGTAGCCGGCGATGGAGGCCAGCAGCACGTCCGCGCCGCTCTTGCCTTCAGTCTGGGCGGCGGCGATCACYGCGGGGAACACCACGGCGGCGGGATGCAGCACCGAGCTGTTGTGCACGTCGTCCTGCTCCACCACGTGCGAGGACGCGCCGTTGATCAGCGCGGCGAAGTAGGGCGAAGTGCGGCGGCGGTCCACCAGCACTTCGGCCGGGCCCTGCTGCGGGCCCATGGCGGCGACGAACTCCTGCAGCTTGCGCACGGCGGGAGCGTCCTTGCCGGCGATGGCCGAGGCAATCCAGTCGAGGAAGAGGTCCTTGGTGCGCTCCACCACTTCGGCGGGCACGTCGGCCAGCGTGAAGCGGGCCAGGAACTCGCACAGCTGGCGGGTAGGGTAGGGGTGGTCAGTGGCTTGGCTCATGCCGGCTCCGGACGGTGTTCGGGGTGGTTGTTCGTCTTTCTGTTTTCCTCCCCTTTCCCACACCAGCGGGAGAGGGGAGCCACGCCTGCGCGAAATTGTGCGCAGACGTCATGGCCTGGTTCCGAGGCTCAAATCGTCTTGCTGTCCGCCATCCTGGCGATTTCGTCCGCGCCGTAGCCCAGCTCCGCCAGGATGACCGCGCTATGCGCGCCGAGCGCCGGCACGTCGCCCATCACCGGTTCCACACCCGACAGGTTGGCCGGCGGCAGCAGCGCGCCGATGGGGCCGCCGGGGCTGGCCACTTCGCGCCAGCGCCCGCGTGCCGCCAGTTGCGGGTGGTTCCACACGGCCTCGATGTCGTTCATCGGCGCGTTGGCGATCTGCGCTTCGTCGAGCAGCGCTTCCACCTGCGTCACCGTCATTGGCGCGAAGCGTGCCTCGATCAGCGCGGTCAGTTCGCCGCGATTCTTCACGCGCCCCGAGTTGGAGGAGAAACGCTCGTCCTTTAGCAATTCGGGCTGCGCCAGCACCTTGTTGCAGAAGGCCTGCCATTCGCGCTCGTTCTGCAGCCCGAAGATCACGCTGCCGCCGTCGCCGGTGCGGTGCACGCCGTAAGGCGCGATGGCCGGATGCGAGGCGCCGAAGCGCGCCGGAGCGTTGCCGCCGTAGTGGCCGAAGTACAGCGCGTAGTTCATCCACTCGGTCAGCGCCTCCAGCATGGTTACTTCCACGCGCAGGCCCTGGCCCGTGCGCCCGCGCTGCAGCAGCGCGGAGAGGATGCCGCTGTAGGCGTACATGCCGGCCGCGATGTCGGCAATCGAAATGCCCGCGCGCGATGGTTCGTCCGCGCTGCCCGTGATGCCGATCAGCCCGGCGGCGGCCTGGATCAGCAGGTCGTACGCCTTCTTGTCGCGATAGGGCCCGGCATCGCCGTAGCCCGAGATATCGCAGACGATCAGCTTGCCGTAGCGCGGGTGCAGCGTATCGAAATCCAGTCCCATGCGCGCTGCCGCGCCGGGAGCCAGGTTCTGCACCAGCACGTCGGCATCGGCCAGCAGGCGGTGCAGCACGGATTGCGCCTCGTCCTGCTTGAGGTCGAGCGTCAGGCTCTCCTTGCCGCGGTTGAGCCAGACGAAGTGCGAAGCCTGGCCATTGACGGTCTCGTCGTAGCCGCGCGCGAAATCACCCACGCCGGGGCGCTCCACCTTGACCACGCGCGCGCCGAGATCGGCCAGCTGGCGCGTGGCAAAGGGCGCGGCCACGGCATGTTCGAGGGAGACGACGCGAATGCCGTCCAGCGGGCGGATGCCCTGGTGCGAAGCGAGCATATGCGTGGGCCTCAGAACGAACGCGGCAGGTCGAGCACGTGCTCGGCCACATACGACAGGATCAGGTTGGTGGAGATCGGCGCCACCTGGTACAGGCGCGTCTCGCGGAACTTGCGCTCGATATCGTATTCGGCGGCGAAGCCGAAGCCGCCGTGCGTCTGCAGGCAGACGTTGGCCGCTTCCCACGAGGCATCGGCCGCCAGCAGCTTGGAGATATTGGCCTCCTTGCCGCAGGCCTTGCCGGCGTCGAACAGCGCGGCGGCCTTGTAGCGCATCAGGCTGGCGGCCTCCACGTTGACATAGGCACGCGCGATGGGGAACTGGATGCCCTGGTTCTGGCCGATGGGGCGGTCGAACACGATGCGCTCGCGCGCATAGCCGCTGGCGCGCTCGATAAACCAGTAGCCGTCGCCCACGCATTCGGAAGCGATCAGGATGCGCTCGGCGTTCAGGCCGTCAAGGATGTACTTGAGCCCCTTGCCTTCCTCGCCGATCAGGTTCTCGGCGGGGATCTCCAGGTTGTCGAAGAACAGTTCGTTGGTCTCGTGGTTGACCATATTGCGGATGGGCCGCACGGTCAGGCCCTTGCCGATGGCTTCACGCAGGTCCACCACGAACACCGACAGCCCTTCCGACTTGCGCTTGACCTGGTCCAGCGGCGTCGTCCGCGCCARCAGTAGCATCARGTCSGAATGTTGCACCCGCGAGATCCACACCTTCTGGCCGTTGATGACGTAGCGGTCGCCTTTCTTGACAGCGGTGGTCTTGAGCTTGGTGGTGTCGGTGCCGGTGGTGGGCTCGGTCACCGCCATCGACTGCATGCGCAGCTCGCCCGAAGCGATGCCGGGCAGCCAGCGCTGCTTCTGCGCCTCTGAGCCGTGGCGCAGCAGGCAACCCATCACATACATCTGGCCGTGGCAGGCGCCGGAATTGCCGCCGTTGCGGTTGATTTCTTCCATGATGACGGACGCCGCGGTCAGCGGCAGGCCCGAGCCGCCGAATTCCTCGGGGATCAGCGCCGACAGCCAGCCGGCCTTGGTCAGCGCGATGACGAATTCTTCAGGGAAGGCATTCTGCTCCTCCACGCGTTGCCAGTAGGCGGAGTCGAAGCCGGCGCACAGTGCGCGCACGGCCTCGCGGATGTCGGGATACGGCTGGTCGTGCGATTGTTCTGCGAACATGAAATGGGGCCCCGTTGTGGAAATGATGGAAGTCAGCGGAATGACGGACGCGACGGACGCGACGGACGACGGACGATACTGGATTCAGCTTGCGGCCATTATTCCCGAGGGCCTGCCGCGCGGTAATTCGGATTTGCGAAAGAGCGGCTTAGCGCCCCCGGAAGCGGATGGCCAGGGGGTCATAAAGGGGCAGGACAGCGACAGGAGGGCGCGGGGATAAGCCGCTGTGTGCGCTTTCTGGCACCCGCGCTTGCCCGGCGGCGCCACGGCGCCGGCGCCTTCCGGCCTGCCTTGCCCACCCTTAGGCAAATCCGTATTGCGTGCGCATCGCTTTGTCGCCACGCTTGCCTGCAAACACAACGCCGCGCGTGCCCGCCCTCGGGCCGACGCAGGCGAGCGCGAGCCGGCATCAGCCGGCCAACTTAGTCCAAGGAGACAAAAACCATGGCAGGTAGCAAGAAACAGGGTCAAGCGTGGCAGGCTGGTGGCGGGAATGCATTGCGGACCCGCGCAAAAGTGGCGCCCTGGCGCTGGATGGCGCTGGCCGCGCTGGGCGCGGCGGTCACGCTCACGCTGCCTTCCCCGGCGCGCGCCACCGATGCCTATCCCGCCAAGCCAATTACCATGGTGGTGCCCTTTGCGGCGGGCGGCCCCACCGACGTGGTGGCGCGCACCATGGCCGCGGCCATGTCGAAGACCCTGGGCCAGAGCGTGGTGGTGGAGAACCGCCTTGGCGCGGGCGGCACCGTGTCCGCCGCCTACGTGGCCAAGGCCGCGCCGGACGGCTACACCATCCTGATCCACCACAATGGCATGGCCACCGCGCCGGCGCTGTACAGCAAGCTATCCTACAAGCCGTTGACGGATTTCAGCTTCGTCGGCCAGGTGGCCGACGTGCCCATGACCCTGCTTGGCCGTCATGACCTGCCGGCCAGGACGCTGCCGGAACTGATCACGTACATCCGCCAGAACCAGGGCAAGGTCAACCTGGCCAATGCCGGGCTTGGCGCCGTCTCGCAGCTTTGCGGCATGCTGTTCCAGAAAGCCATCGGGGTTGAGCTCACCGCGATTCCCTACCAGGGCACCGCGCCAGCGATGACGGCCCTGCTGGGCAGCCAGGTCGATATCCTGTGCGACCAGACCACCCAGACGCTGCCGCAAATCAAGGCCGACAAGGTCAGGCTCTACGGCGTCACCACCACCTCGCGCATCAAGGCATTGCCTGACACCGCGAYGCTGGCGGAAAGCGGGATCAAGGGCTTCGAGGTCAAGGTCTGGCACGGCATCTACGCGCCGCGCGGCACGCCGCCGGCGGTCATCGACCGGCTCAACGGGGCGCTGCGCACCGCGTTGAAGGACCCGGCGGTGGCCGCGCGGCTCGCCGATCTGGGGGCCGAGATCGTGCCGGAGGATAAGCAAACGCCGGAAGGGCTGCGTACGTGGCTGAAGTCGGAGATCGAGAAATGGTCGCCGATTATCAAGGCGGCGGGGGTGAAGGCGGATTGACAAGACGAGGCGGTGTGCGCGACCGACCATCGCGCTGGGCGCGTGCATCGTGATGGGGTTGCCGAGTGCAGGCGGGGGGGGGGCGGATCGGTGCAAAGGTAGTAATATTTCCCGATCCCTGAGTCAGCGTTTGCTGCGGTCTGGAAGCAGATCAGGCCAGTACTGGCTCGCCCGCAACCGTTCCCGGAGCCCTCTTTGTTCGAACGCGCCAGACAGAACTTCGCCGCGCTGACCACCCGCGCCGGGTTTCACTCGCTGCGCCTTGTCAGGCAGACCGGCGAGCATTGCATGCTGCGGCGCGGGATCGCCGAACCGCCCTCCTTGACGCAGGACATGGGCGCCATGCTCAGCGTGCGCCTGGATGGCGTGGAAGCCTACGCCGCCACCAGCGATCTCAGCCTGGCCGGGCTGCAGGGCGCGCTCGACAGCGCCGAAGCGCTCGCCCGGCGAATCGCCGCGCACGGCCTGGTCGACCTGCGCGGACTGGAACCGCCGACAGGCCACGCCCGCTACGAATCCCCCGGCCTGCACGGCCAATTCCCCGGTCTCGCCGAGCGCTTCGCGCTGCTGGCGGAGGTCTCCGCTACCGTGCCCGCCGATTCGCGCCTGGTGAACTGGATCGTTTATCTCGATCACCAGCGCCACGAGCAGCTTTACCTCAATAGCGCGGGCGCCGAGCAATGGCAGGCGCTGCGCTTTGTCTATCCCGGTATCAGCGTGACCGCTTTCGACGGCGGCGACAGCCAGACCCGCAGCTTCGGCGGCTTCGGCAGCGGCCAGCAGGGCGGCGCCGAGGTCATGGCGCGTCTCGGCTTTGCCGGCGCCGCATCTCGTGTAGCGGACGAGGCGCTGCAGTTGCTGCTGGCACCCAACGCCCCCAGCGGCGCCACCGACCTGTTGCTGATGCCGGACCAGATGATGCTGCAGATCCACGAATCCATCGGCCATCCGCTGGAACTGGACCGCATCCTCGGGGACGAGCGCAACTATGCCGGCGCCAGCTTTATCGGGCTGGAGGACTTCGGCCGTTATCAATATGGCTCGCCCCTGCTCAATATCAGCTTCGACCCCGGCATCCCCGAGGAACTGGCCAGCTACGGCCACGACGACGAGGGCCAGCCCGCGCAAAAGGAATTCCTGATCCGCGATGGCTTGCTGCTGCGTCCGCTCGGCGGCGCGCTGTCGCAGTGGCGCAGCGGGTTGCCGGGCGTGGCCAACAGCCGGGCCTGCAACTGGAACCGGCCGCCCATCGACCGCATGGCCAACCTCAACCTGGAGCCGGGCGACCGCACCATGGCGCAACTGGTCGGCGGCATCGAGCGCGGCATCCTGATGTCGTCCAACCGCTCATGGTCCATCGACGATGCGCGCAACAAGTTCCAGTTCGGCTGCGAATGGGGGCGCCTGATCGAAGACGGCGAGCTCAAGGGCGTGGTCAAGAACCCGAACTATCGTGGCGTTTCCGCCAACTTCTGGCGCAGCCTGGCCGCCGTGGGCGACGCCAGTACCTTCGAGGTGCATGGCACGCCTTACTGCGGCAAGGGCGAGCCCAACCAGGTGGTGCGCGTCGGTCATGCATCGCCGGCCTGCGTGTTCCGGCAAGTGGAAGTCTTTGGAGGGGCCGCGTGATGGCGGATGCGGAATCGTTGTTCGCGGCGCTTGCCGAAGATGTGCGCGCCGCGCTGGGCGAGGGTGAAGCCTTCACCCTGTGGTACAGCGCCGAGGCGTCCGAGTTCATTCGCTTCAACCGGGCGCGGGTGCGCCAGGCCGGGCAGGTGCGGCAAGCCACGGCGAGCCTCAAGCTGGTTCGCGATGGCCGTCATGCCGACATCGGCATCGCGCTGTCCGGCGAGCCGGCGACCGATCGCCAGCGCCTTGCCGATGGGCTGCTGCAACTGCGCGAGGCAATTGCCCAGTTGCAGCCCGACCCCTACCTGCTGCTGGAGCGCGACCCGTGGCAGCGCGTGCTGGCCAATGCGGCAGCGCCGCCAGACAGTTCGGAGGTACTGGCGCAGATCGAGGCAGCCGCGCATGGGCTCGACCTGGTGGGCATCTATGCCGCCGGCCCGCTGTACCGGGGCTTTGCCAACAGCTTCGGCGCCTTCGGCTGGCATGCCGCGCAGGGCTTCCATTTCGACTGGAGCCTGTTCCATGCCAACGGTCAGGCGGTAAAGGCCGACTACGCGGGCGCGCGCTGGGACGCGGCGGAGTTTGCCAGCCGCTTTGCGGATGCGCGCCGGCAACTGGAACACCTGGGCAAGCCGCGGCGCGTCCTGTCGCCGGGCGACTACCGCGCTTATCTGGCCCCCGCCGCGCTCGAGGAGGTGGTGGGCATGCTCTCCTGGGGCGGCTTCTCGGCCCGCGCGCTGGCGCAGAAGGAAAGTCCGCTGCAACGCCTGTACGACGGCGGCGCCCAACTTAGCCGGCTGCTGGATCTGGACGAGCGGGCGAGTGGCATGCTGGCGCCCGCCTTCGGGCCAGAAGGCATTCCGCGCAGCGATGTCACGCTGGTACGCGCGGGACAACCTGCCGGCCGGCTGGTCTATCCGCGCAGCGCGCGCGAGTACGATCTGGCTGCCAATTGCGCCAGTGCCCGCGAAACGCCGCTATCCCTTGCGATGGACGCTGGCGAACTGGCCCAGGCCGACGTGCTGGCGGCCCTGGGCACGGGTCTTTATATCGGCAATCTCTGGTACCTGAACTGGTCCGATGCGCCGGCGGGCCGCATGACCGGCATGACACGCTTCGCGACGTTCTGGGTGGAGGATGGCCGCATCCAGGCGCCGCTGGGCACGATGCGGTTCGACGACAGCATCTACAGCTTCCTGGGCGAGCATCTGGAGGCGCTGACGAGCGAGCGGCAGTTGCGGGTGTCGAGCAGTACGTATGGTGAGCGGCAAACCGACTCCGCCCTGCTCCCTGGCGCACTGACTGGAAAACTAACGTTGACGCTCTGAGCGAGTGGGAGCCGGCGTGCTGGCTGCTCAGCGTTAGAAGGGCCGATTCACCATGGCGTGGTAAGTCGCTGACACAGAGGCCTGCCGCAACAGCGGCCAGCCGGTGGCGAACCATTTCGAGGATGTCCTCGAAATGGTCGGGATCGGCTGGGGGCCAGGCGACAGATCGCCGACATCCGCCTCTCGCGCTATGCCTGCTACCTGATCGTCCAGAACGGTGACCCCGGCAAGCCGGTCATCGCGAATGGCCAGACCTATTTTGCCTTGCAGACCCGTCGCCAGGAACTTCGCGACGACGAGGCCTTCGCGCGGCTGACTGAAGATGAGAAGCGGCTGGCGATCCGTAACGAGCTAGCCGCTCACAACAAGCACTTGGCGGCGGCGGCCAGGGACGCGGGTGTCGAGACGCCCCTGGACTACGCGATCTTTCAGGATCATGGCCACAAGGGGCTGTATGGTGGCAAAGCGGCCAAGGACATTCACGCCATCAAGGGCTTGAAGAAGAGCCAGAAGATTCTCGACCACATGGGTAGCACCGAACTTGCGGCGAATCTATTCCGCGCCACGCAGACTGATGACAAGCTGCGGCGAGACCTGGTGCGTGGCAAGCAACAGGCCAAGCAGACGCATTTCGAGGTTGGCAAGAAAGTGCGCCAGACCATTGCCGAGTTGGGTGGCACCATGCCGGAAGCCCTGCCGACACCCAAGGAAAGCATCAAGCAGCTAGAGCGCGACAGGAAGAAGAAGGTCAAAGAATGATCTGAGGTATCGATGCCCGATATGACGGGACCGTCCCAGGCTGGCCGCTCCTTTGTCAAACCGGCTCCCGCGCCGCCTCCGTCAAATACTGGATCAGCGTCTCCGCAAACTGCGGCAGTTCCCTTCCCGGCCGCCGCACCAGGCGCAGGTCGCGCTTCGCCCATTCATCTTCCAGCGGGATAAACCGCAGCACCTTGCGGCTTGCATAGCGTCGCGCGCAGCTGTTGGGCACGATGGCGATCCCAGCGCCCGCTTCCACCATCCGGCACACCGCGTCGAAGCTGCCCAACTGGATCCGCAGGCTGATGCGCTTGCCCATGCCGCTGGCGATCCGGTCCAGGAAAGACTGGATCGCGCTGAACTGGTTGAGGCCGACAAAGCGGCAGGTATCCAGCAGGTCGGCGAAATGCAGGCTGGTGAATTGCGGCAGCGGGTGGTTGACCGGCGCGATCACGATCAGCTCGTCGCTGCATAGCTGCATGACTTCGAGGTCATTGGTGGCTACCTCGCCGGCGACGATGCCAAGGTCCGCCGCACCGGCGCTGATGGACGAGACGATGGCCTGGGAAAGCTGCTCTTCCAGTTCGATGTCCACGTCCGGGTTCTCGGCCAGGAAGCGCGACAGCGCGGTGGCGAGGAAGGAGTTGGTGGCGGTGGTGTTGGCCAGCAGGCGCACGCGGCCCTTGACGCCCTTGGCGTAGGGGCGCAGGTCCGAGTGCAGGCATTCCAGTTCGCGGAACACTTCCCGCGCATGGCGCAGCAACGCGTCGCCGGCGGGCGTCAGCCGCACGCCCTTGACCTGGCGGATCAGCAACTGGGTCTGAAAGGCTTCTTCCAGCTGCTTGATGCGGGTGCTGGCGGCGGGCAGGGAAAGGAAGCTGCGCTCGGCGGCGCGGGTCAGGTTTTCGGTTTCGCCGACGTTGAGGAAGAGGCGCAGGTCGGTCAGGTCGTAATGCATGTGTTTCGCTGGGCCAAAGGCCTCTATTGTGAATCGTGAATAGCAATGTCCCCGCCATCAATTTATCGTATTCGCGGTGGCAATAGAACCAGAAAGGCCGCTTCGTCCGTATTGCGCGGGCGAATACCGGATAGGCCCGTACGAGCGGGGCGGAATTCCCGCGCCGCCGCAAGCCGCCCAGGAGGACGACAAATGACAGTTCGGCGCTACAGCGCACGCAGGCGGGCGGCCCTGGCCGCCATGCTGGGCCTGGCATTCATGAGCGCCGGCGTTGCCGCCGCCGAGTATCCCGACAAGCCCGTGCGCCTGATCGTGCCCGCGGCGGCGGGCGGCACCACCGATATCGCCTCGCGCCTCGTCGGCAAGCGGCTGGGCGAGATCCTGGGCCAGCCCGTGGTGGTGGAGAACCGGGCCGGCGCCGCCGGCATCGTCGGCGTGCAGGCGCTGCGCCAGGCCGCGCCGGACGGCTACACCCTGATGATGGGCAATATCGGCCCCAATGCCATCAACTACGGCCTGTACAAGCAACTTCCCTACCGTGCCGAGGACTTCACGCCGGTCACCATGGTGGTATCGGTGCCCAATGTGCTGGTGGTCAACGCCAAGGTGCCCGCCCGCAACGTGGCCGAGCTGGTGGCGCTGGCGAAGTCCCAGCCGGGCAAGTTGTCGTTCGCCTCTTCGGGCACCGGCCAGTCGGTGCATCTGTCCGGCGAGCTGTTCAAGAAACGCACCGGCATCGACATCATCCATGTGCCGTACAAGGGTGCCGCTCCGGCCGTGGCCGACCTGATCGCCGGCCAGGTGACCATGATGGTGGACAACCTGCCCAGCTCCCTGCCGCATATCCAGTCCGGCAAGCTGCGCGCGCTGGCCGTAACCAGCGCCACCCGCGTGGCCGAGTTGCCCGACGTGCCGACCATGAAGGAGGCCGGGCTGGACGATTTCCAGGTGACCGCATGGTTCGGGCTGGTGGCGCCGGCCGGCACGCCGCCGGCAGTTGTCACGCGCTTGCAGAAGATGGTGGCCGGCATCCTGGCCGAGCCCGAAGTCAAGACCCGCCTGGCCGAACTGGGCGGTGTGCCGGGCGGCGACACACCCGAGCATTTCGGCAAGTTTATCGACGCGGAGCGGGTGCGCTGGGCCAAGGTGGTCAAGGATACGGGCATTCCGCAGCAATGAAGGCGTGCCGCGGAACGGCGCGCATGATCACGACACAACAAGGGGACAAGGCATGATGGAAACATCGAAAGCGCGCCACCGCAGGTCATGGCTCCGGGGCATGCTGATCGCCCCCTTCGCGGCGGCCCTGCTGGGCGCCAGCGCGGCTGCCCTCGCCGACACCTGGCCCAGCAAGCCGATCCAGCTGCTGATCCCCTATCCGCCGGGCGGCAGCGCCGACCTGCTGGCGCGCCCGGTGGCGGCCAAGCTGCAGGAGCGCCTCGGGCAGCCGGTGGTGCTCGACTACCGGCCGGGCGCCGGCGGCACCATCGCCAGCCAGCAACTCGCGCGCGCCAGGCCGGATGGCAATACGCTGATCCTGGTGCTGGCCGCGCATGCCATCAACGCCAGCCTCTATCCCAAGCTGCCGTACGACACGCGCAAGGATTTCGCGCCGGTGTCGCTGGTGGCCAACCTGCCGCTGATCMTGGCCGGCAGCCCCTCCTTGAAAGCCAGGACGGTACCGGAGCTGATCGCCGCGGCCAGGGCGGCGCCGGGACAGCTCACCTTTGCTTCCGCCGGCAACGGCAACACCGGCCACCTGGCCGGCGAACTGTTCGACAGCCTGGCCGGCGTCAAGATGACCCATGTGCCGTACAAGGGCAGCGCCCAGGTGGTCAACGCCATGCTGGCGGGCGAGGTGCAGCTGACTTTCGACAGCATCTCCACCTCGATGCCGCATATCCGCAGCGGGCGCCTGAAAGCGCTGGCCGTGACCAGCGCCAGGCGCGCCACGCTGGCGCCCGAGGTGCCCACGCTGGCGGAGGCCGGCGTGCCGGGCTTCGACATCAACGGCTGGTACGCAGTGCTGGCGCCGGCCGGCACGCCGCCAGCGATTATCGACCGGCTCAGCCAGGAGATCGCGGCGGTGCTGGCCCAGCCCGAACTGCGCGCCAACCTGGCGGCCAACGGCTACGAGCCGGTGGGCTCCACGCCGGCCGCGCTGGGCGCGCATATCGATGCCGAGATCGCGCGCTGGAGCAAGGTGGTGAAGGAGTCCGGCGCGCGGCTGGAGTGAAACGTGAGCTACTGAATACCCGGCCTGGCGAGCGCCAGGCCGCCGAGCAAATCCGTACAAATCTGTAGACAGGAGTCAAAGCATGAGTGGAATGATGGCAGGCAAGGTAGCGCTGGTGACCGGCGCGGGCGGTGGCATCGGGCGCGGCGTCGCGCTGGAACTGGCCAAGGCGGGCGCCAAGGTGGTGGTCAACGACATCGGCGTATCGCTCACCGGCGAAGGCGGCGATGCCGGACCCGCGCAGCGCGTGGTCGACGAGATCGTTGCCGCCGGCGGCATCGCGGTGGCCAATACCGACAGCGTGTCGAGCTGGCAGGGCGCCAACGCCATCGTGCAATGCGCGATCGACAACTTCGGCCGCATCGACGCCGTGGTCAACAACGCCGGCAACCTGCGCGACCGCATGTTCTTCAAGATGAACGAAGAGGAATGGCGCTCGGTGATCGACGTCCACCTCAACGGCACTTTCTTTGTCAGCCGCGCCGCCGCCAACCACTTCAAGGACCAGGAAAGTGGCGCCTACGTGCACATGACCTCCACCTCCGGCCTGATCGGCAACCTGGGCCAGGCCAATTATTCGGCCGCCAAGCTTGGCATTGCCGCGCTGTCCAAGTCGATCGCGCTGGATATGGCCCGCTTCAACGTGCGCTCGAACTGCATCGCGCCGTTTGCGTGGAGCCGCATGACCAGCTCGATTCCTTCCGAGACCCCGGAAGAGAAAGCCCGCGTGCTCAAGCTGCAAAAGATGGAAGCCAACAAGGTCGCGCCGATGGCCGCCTTTCTCGCCAGCGATGCCGCGCATGAAGTCAATGCGCAGATCTTTGCCGTGCGCGCCAACGAGATCATGCTGATGAGCCAGCCGCGTCCGGTGCGCTCGGTGCATATGAGCGAAGGCTGGACCCCGGAATCCATCGCCGAGATCGCCATCCCCGCCATGCGCAACAGCTTTTTCAAGCTCGAACGCTCGCCCGACGTGATCAACTGGGAYCCGATCTGACGCCATGCCGCTCGACTACGAACGCATCAAGAACTGGGACTTTCCGGAGGTCAGGCAGACCTACGGCGAGAAGGATTCCATCCTCTACGCGCTGGGCCTTGGCCTGGGCGAACAACCCACCGATCCGCGCCAGTTGCGCTACGTCTACGAGGCGCGGCTCAAGGCGTTTCCCACGCAGGCCGTGGTGCTGGCCTACCCTGGCTTCTGGATGCAGGACCCGAAGAGCGGCATCGACTGGGTCCGCATCGTGCACGGCGAACAGCGCCTGCGCCTGCATCGTCCGCTGCCGGCGGCCGGTACCGTGCGCGCCCGCGCACGGGTGACGCATGTGATCGACAAGGGCGCCGACAAGGGCGCGCTGGTGATCGTGGAACGCACGCTGGTGGACGACGCCACCGGTGCCGAACTGGCTACCGTGAACCACACCACGTTCTGCCGCGCCGATGGCGGCTTCGGCCAGGGCGATACCGCGCCCGAGGCGCTTCCTGCGGCGCCGGCACGCGCACCGGACGCGCAGCGCAGCCTGGCGATCCTGCCGCAAGCCGCGCTGCTCTACCGCCTCAATGCCGATCCCAACCCGCTGCACGCCGATCCCGAAGTGGCGCGCGCCGCCGGCTTCGACAAGCCCATCCTGCATGGGCTGTGCACCTATGGCGTTGCCGCCCGTGCGCTGGTCGATACCCTTGCCGATGGCGATGGCGACCGCCTGCTCGAGCTCAACGTGCGCTTCTCCCGGCCGGTATTCCCCGGCGAAACCCTCGAAGTGCGCATGTGGCGCGAAGGCGCCGGCCGCGTGCTGTTCGACGCTCGGGTGCCCGCGCGCGACGTCACCGTGCTCAGCAACGGCGTAGCGGAGTTCCGTGCATGACGACAACGACAACAACAATGAAGAGCGCGCTTGACGGCGTGCGCGTGCTGGACCTCTCCCGCATCCTGGCCGGCCCGTGGTGCGCGCAGAACCTGGCGGATCTCGGCGCCGAGGTGATCAAGGTGGAGCGCCCCGGCGTGGGCGACGACACCCGTTCCTGGGGCCCGCCCTGGCTGCCGGATGGGGAGGGAAAACCCTCGCGCGATGCGAGCTATTACGCCRGCGCCAACCGCGGCAAGCGCTCGGTCACGCTCGATATCGCCAGCGCCGAAGGGCAGGCCATCGTGCGCGAGCTGGCGGCGAAATCGCAGATCGTGCTGGAGAACTACAAGGTCGGCGACCTGAAGCGCTACGGGCTCGACTACGACAGCCTCAAGGCCATCAACCCGTCGCTGGTCTATTGCTCCATCACCGGCTACGGGCAGGAAGGCCCGAGCGCGCACAAGCCGGGCTACGACTTCATCTTCCAGGGCATCGGCGGGCTGATGAGCATTACCGGCGAACGCGACGACCTGCCCGGCGGCGGGCCGCAGAAGGTTGGCGTGGCGGTGGTGGATATGCTCACCGGCATGTATGCCACCGTGGCCGTGCTGGCCGCACTGCGCCATGCGGAGCGTACCGGCGAAGGCCAGCGTATCGACATGGCGCTGCTCGATGCGGTGGTCGCGGTCGGCGCCACGCCCATCCTTGCGCAGAAGATCACCGGCAAGACGCCGCAGCGCTTCGGCAACGCGCACGCCAACATGGTGCCGTATCACGTGTTTGCCACTGCCGACGGGTACATGATCGTGGCGGCCGGCAACGACGGGCAGTGGCAGGGATATTGCCGCGGTGTGCGGCGCCCGGACCTGGCCCAGGACGAACGCTTCACCACCGGTACGGGCCGCATCGTCAATCGCGACATGCTGGTGCCGCTGCTGGAGGCCCATATGCGCACGGGCACTACCGCGCAATGGGTGGAAGCACTGGAGCGCGAGGGGATTCCTTGCGGGCCGATCAACGACTATGCGCAGGTGCTTGAAGATCCGCAGGTCCGGTATCGCGAACTGCAGGTGGATATGCTGCGCAGCGACGGCGGTGTGTGCCCCACGGTGAAGAGCCCGCTACGGCTGTCGGCTACCCCGGTGCGGTACGACTCGGCGCCGCCGCGGCTGGGAGAGCATACCGAGGCGGTGCTAGGCGAGATTCTCGGGATGTCGGCCGAGAGGATCAAGGCGTTGCGGGGGAAAGGCGTGGTTTGAGGGGCAGCGCGGGCCGGCGTTGCCGCCGGTTGCTTGTCCACCGGACATGATCCATATCAAGCCGGGCGTGCCCGGTTCCCGGCAGAATGTTCCTGAATTGCAAGCCTTCCAACTCCCACCCAAGGTGAGGCCCATGTTCCCGGAATTCCGCGACCAGATATCCATCCTCAAAACACAAGACGCCCACTTCGCGCGGCTGTTTTCCCGCCACAACGAGCTGGACCAGGAGATCAAGAACATGGAGGCGGGCGTGGTGCCCGCCGACGGCGTCGCCATCGAAGTCCTCAAGAAGGAGAAGCTACACTTGAAGGACCAGCTCTACGTCATACTGCGCAAAGCTTCGGCTTCCTGACGCCAATTMCATCTCCGCCAACCAAAGGCCATCACATGTTCAAACACATCCTGCTTCCCGTTGACGGGTCGGAACTCTCGCAAAAGGCAACCCCGGCGGCCATCGAGTTTGCACGGACGACCGGCGCCAAACTGACGCCCTACATTTGCCTGGAGGAATATCCCTTCCTGCAGTCCAGCGACGCGGGCCATGAGAAGAGATCGGTTTTCGAGCATCGCATCGAGGCGGCAGCGCGCGAGGAACTGGCGAAGATCGAAGCCGCCGCGGCGCAGGCGGGCGTACCGTGTACAGGTGCCACCTCCATTGCGGCCGCGCCCTATCGGGGCATCATCGCCACGGCGACGGAGCTGGGTTGCGACGTTATCTTCATGGCCTCGCATGGACGGCGCGGCATCAGCGGCCTGCTGCTCGGCAGCGAGACCCAGAAAGTGCTGACACATAGCGATATCCCGGTGGTGGTGTTCCGCTGAGGGCGGCTTGCGTCTCGCCCGCTTGCGGGTGAGACGCAGCGTATCGGAAGGTCAATGCCAGCGGACCGCCCTTGTGCAACCTGGCGCCGCTACTCCCCCCACCACCGCCACCACCTCCCCCTCGTTCACGCTATCCCCCTGCGCGGACCATCGGGCGCTCCGCCATAAGGCCATCTCCCGGCGGCTCAGGCCGCGCATTCCATCATCTGCCGCTGCCGGTATTCCCCCGGCGCCACGCCGGTCCATTTCTTGAATGCCCGGTGGAAGGTGCTGGGCTCGGAGAATCCTACGCGCAGCGCCACCTGCTGCAGCGGCAAGTCCGTGTGTTCCAGGAAGGCAATGGCGGCATCGCGGCGCAGGCTGTCCTTAATGCTCTGGTAGCCGCGGCCTTCGTCGCGCAGGCGGCGGCGCAGCGTTTGCGGCGTCAGGCGCAGCGTCTCGGCCATCTGCTCCAGCGAGGGCAACTCGCCGTCCAGGTGGCAGCGCAGGTGGCGGCGGATACGCTCGGCCAGGCAGGAGTCGTCGCGGTAGCGGGTCAGCAGGTTGCGCGGCGTGTCATGGAGGAACTCCCGCAGGCTGCCCGCGTCCTGTACTACCGGCAGGCGCAGCCAGCCGGCATCGAAGTGCAGTGCGGTGTACGGCTGGCCGTAGCGGACCCGCGTGTTGAAGACCCGTTCGGTGTCCGTCAGGCGGGACTGTCCGCCAGTCTGGCCCGTGGCTGACGCGGCCATGTCCACGCCGGCGAGCGGGATGCGCTGCGCCGCCAGCCAGTTGGCCACGCCGTAGGCCTGGAAGGCAAACGTGGATTCCGCGTAGTGCCGGCAGGGCGTGGCGGGCGCGCGCGGCAGCAGCAGCAGGGTGGCGACGCCGCCGCGCTGCTGCAACCGCGGGACGAAATCGTCCAGGTGCAGGCGGTACTGGTGCAGGCCGGCGTGCAGGGCGTCTTCCAGCGTGGCGCAATGGATCAGTGCCTGGCAGGCCTGCGCGAACACGCCCGGCGCCACCGGTCGGCTGAGCAATCCCCAGAATTCGTCGCGCATGACGCGGCGCATGGATCGCATCAGCGCGGCAAACTGGCCCTGGGTCACGCGCGCGCTGGGCGATTGCAGCAAGGCCGGCGAGATGGCCGCGCGGCGCAGCAAGGCGTCGATGTCGCAGCCCAGGCGCCTTGCCCCCTGAATGATCTGGTGCACTTGCAGGACCGCGATGGTATGGCGTGCGGGCGSCTGGCCGGCGCGCGGCGCCTCGTGCACGCGCGGCAGTCGCGCGGCCATCGCGCCGGCCGGGCGGGAGCCGAGCGGCACCGGCATCGATGACGGCGCGGGCGCTCTGAGTACGGCGATATGCATGGTCTCCTTGTCCTCGTTGGACGCCCCGGTCAGTCCGGCCATCCGCGCCTTCGCTGCACCGCAGCGCGCCAGGCGCACGGACGGATCGTTGCCCGTCATGTACCGGTTCGGTGCCGGTTCTCTGCCGGCCATGCTCGCCAGTTAGCCCGAAGCGGCGCACCTGCACAATCCGGATTTACCAAAGGCAGGCTTTTTCCTGAGCGATTCGGCCAATCATTTTGGGCCGAATGGTCATTGTCCACGCAGTGCAGCATCGCGCAATCTCATCTCTTGCCGGCACCAGGCCATTGGGGCGTGGCGGGCGCTTCAACGATGGGAGGCAGGATGCAGTCAGAACGTCGCAGGACCCTGTTGCGGTTTGGCGCGGCCTCGCTGGCCGCGGGTGGCGGCTTCGCCGGGCTGGCCAGCGCGCTCGCGCAAGGCACCGGGGCGTCCGGCTATCCGGCCCGGCCCGTGCGTCTGGTCGTGCCGTATCCGGCCGGTGGCGCCACCGATGTGCTCGCGCGCGCCATTGCCGCTCCGCTCGGCCAGCAGTGGCAACGCACGGTGGTGGTGGAGAACCGCCCCGGCGCCAGCGGCATGATCGGCGCCGACGCGGTGGTCAAGGCCGCTCCCGACGGCTACACGCTGTTGCTGACGCTGACCAGCGTGGTGCAATTGCCCAGCCAGTACGCCAAGCCGCCCTTCGACCCCGTGCGCGACCTGACCGCCGTGTCGGAACTGGCGACCACGCACCTCGTGGTGGCTGCCAACTCGTCCATGCCAGGCAACCTTGCCGAGATGGTGCAGTTGGCGAAGAGCCGTCCCAAGGCTTATTCCTACGGCACCTACGGCACCGGCAGCGGTGCCCATCTCTATATGGAGGTGTTCACCGGCACGGCCGGCCTGGACATGGTCCATGTGCCATACAAAGGCGAGGCGCCGCTGCTCAACGATCTGCTGGGTGGCCAGGTGTCGCTGGGCACGATTTCCGTGATGGGAATCAAGCCGCACTTGCGGACCGGCAAACTGCGCGCGCTGGCGGTGGTGGGCAACACTCGCGCGCCCCTGCTGCCGGATGTGCCGACCTTCCAGGAACTGGGCTACCGCGGCCTCGACGGCCCCGGCTGGTTCGGCCTGTTCGCCCCGGCCGGCACGCCCCGGCCCATCGTGGACAAGGTTTCGGCGGATGTGAACGCCATCCTGGSCAGCCCCGATATCCAGCAGCGCATGACCGACCTCGGCTTGATCGTGAAAGGGTCGCGGCCGCAGGAGTTCACCGAGGTGGCGCGTGCCGACCAGGCTTACTGGGCCGGCGTGATCCGCAAACTCAATATCCGGCTCGACTGAGCCGGCGGCATTCTCCGGTCCCCTCTGGAACCGACCTGACAGGAGCAGCGATGCAGCACAAGCGCCGCAAGGCATTGCAGCAGATCGGAGCCGGCGCCCTCGCCGCCGGTGGCCTCGGGCTAGGCTTGCGCCCGGCCCGCGCAGATAGCTTCCCGGCCAAGCCGGTGCGGCTGGTCGTGCCCTATCCGGCGGGCGGTGCCACCGATGTGCTGGCGCGCGCCATTGCCGAGCCGCTCGGCAAGATGTGGCAGCGTCCCATCGTGGTGGAAAACCGCCCCGGCGCCAGCGGCATGATTGGTGCCGACGCGGTGGCCAAGGCCRATGCCGACGGCCATACCGCGCTGCTGACCATCACCACCCTGGTCCAGGCGCCGAGCCTGTACGCCAAGGCGCCTTTCGACCCGGTGCGCGATTTTGCGCCGGTGTCCAACCTTGGCACTACCAGCCTGGTATTCGCGGTGCACAACTCGGTGCCCGCCACCACGCTGGCCGAGTTCATCGCGCTGGTGAAGTCCAGGCCGAAGCAATTCAACTACGGCTCCTTCGGCACCGGCTCCAGCGGCCATCTCTTCGGGGAAGTCTTCAACGACGCCGCCGGGCTCGACATGACCCATGTGTCCTACAAAGGCGAGGCGCCCGAGCTGAACGACCTGCTTGGCGGCCAGGTGCCTGCCGCCRTCATCTCCGTCATGGGCGCCCGCCCGCACACCGCCACCGGACGGCTGCGCGCGCTCGCGGTGACCGGGCCGGCGCGCGCACCGCAATTGCCAGACGTRCCGACCTTCCGCGAGTGCGGCATCGCGGGCATGGATGCGATGGGCTGGTTCGGGCTGTTGCTGCCGGCCGCCGCGCCGCGCCCGGTGGTGGAGAAGTTCTCCGCCGACGTCAACCGCGTGCTGGCGATGCCCGCCGTGCGCGGCCGCATGAGCGAGATGGGCGTGGTGCTCATGGGCAGCACGCCGGACGCCTTCGGCGACACCATGCGCAGCGACTACGCGCGCTGGGGCAAGGTCATCCGCACCCGGAATATCCGCCTTGACTAGAGCCGCGCCGGCGGCGGCCGGCGATTTCCTTACTTTGTGTTCGCCATGAATCAAGTTGCTTGCGCTTCTCCCTCCCCGGCCTACCGCTCTCCCTTCTGGCCGCCCGGCATGCCGGCCGAGGTGCGCGTTCCACGCACCAGCCTGGTTTATAACGTCGAGGTCGCCGCCCGGCGCTATCCCGGCAAGACCGCGATCCAGTACCTCCATACCCCCATCACCTACGCCAGCCTGCACACGCAGATCGAACGCATGGCCGGCTACCTGCAGCAAGTTGGAGTGGCGCCGGGCGACCGGGTGGTGCTGTTCAGCCAGAACTGCCCCCAGTTCATCGTGGCGTACTACGCCATCCTGCGCGCCGAGGCCGTGGTGGTGCCTGCCAACCCGATGTGGCTGACCGGCGAACTGGAGCATGTGGTGGAGGACAGCGGCGCGGTGGCGGCCTTCGTCGCGGCCGAGCTGTATCCGCGCATCGCGCCGCTGCATGGCGCCAGGCTGCCGCATGTGATCGTGCACCAGTACGGCGACATGCTCGACAGCGCCTGCGGCACCGACGGCATACCCGCCTGGCTTTACGAGCGCGCCCCGCTGCCCGCATCCGTGCCGGAAAACGCCACGCTGGCGCAGTGGACGCAGGCCGACGCCGCGGGCCATGTCCCGCGCGAGCACCAGGCTGGCTACGACACCCTGTGCATGCTGGCCTATACATCCGGCACCACCGGCAACCCGAAGGGCTGCATGCATACGCACGGATCGCTGATGAGCGCTGCGGTGGGCTCGCAGTTGTGGCGTGGCGCCAGCCCGGAAGGCGTGTCACTGTCGGTCGCGCCGATGTTCCACCTGCTCGGGATGCAGAACGGCATCCATGCACCGCTTTACCTGGGCGCCACCATTGTGCTGCTGCCGCGCTGGGATCGCGCGCTGGCAGCAGACCTGATCGAGCGCTACCAGGTTTCCACGTGGGGCGCCCCACCCGCCATGCTGGTGGACTTCTTCGCGCAGCCCGGCATCGCCGAGCGCGATCTTTCCAGCCTCGCCTACCTGGGCGGCGGCGGCGCCGCCATGCCCGACGCCGTGGCGACCATGCTGCAGGAGCGCTTCGGGCTGCCCTACGTGGAGGCTTACGGCCTGACCGAAACCGCCGCCTTCCTGCTGTCCAACCCGCGCCACCGGCCCAAGCGCGAATGCCTGGGCATCGCCACCTTCGGCGTGGACGCGCGCGTGATCGACCCACACACGCTGGCCGAGTTGCCGCAGGGCGAACTGGGCGAGATCGTGACCCACGGCGCGCAGGTGATGCGCGGCTACTGGCGCAACCCGCAGGCCGATGCCGAATCGTTCGTCGAGATCGATGGCAAGCGCTTCCTGCGCACCGGTGACCTGGGTTTCATGGATGCCGAAGGCTACTTCTTCATGCGCGACCGGCTCAAGCGCATGATCAATGCGTCCGGCTTCAAGGTCTGGCCGGCCGAGGTGGAGAACCTGCTCTACGGGCATCCAGCCATCCACGAAGCCTGCGTGATCGCCGCGCGCGATGCGCGCCGGGGCGAGACCGTGAAGGCGGTGGTGGCGCTCAAGCCGGGCGCGCGCGGCACGCCCGAGGCCAGCGCCGAGCAGATCATGGCGTGGTGCCGCGAGCGCCTGGCCGCCTACAAGGTGCCGCGCATCGTCACTTTCGTCGATGCCCTGCCCAAGTCCGCCACCGGCAAGATCCAGTGGCGGGCGCTGCAGGAGCAGGAGCAGGAGCAGGGACAAGATCAGGACCCGCCGCCGCAACCGGAAGCCGCCGGRCGCGCGGCCTGAACGCTACAAGAGGAGACAGCATGAAAGCAACGAGACGCAACTGGCTGGGCCAGGCGGCAGCACTGGGCAGCGGCGTGCTGCTGGCCGGATGGCAATGGCCGGCACTGGCGCAGGGCAACTATCCGGCACGGCCCATTCGCATGGTGGTGCCTTATCCCGCCGGCGGCGGCACCGACACTATCGCGCGCATGATCGGCCAGCGCCTGACCGAGGCCTGGGGCCAGCCGGTCGTGGTCGACAACAAGCCCGGCGCCAGCGGCATGCTCGGCAACGACATCGTGGCCAAGGCGCCACCAGACGGCTACACGGTGCTGCTCGGCATTACCGCCATGATCCAGTCGCCCAGCCTGTACAAGCGCATTCCCTATGACGTGACGCGCGATTTCGCGCCGGTCTCGCTGATTGCCAGGTCCTCCGACCTGTTCGTGGTGCCCAACCGGGTGCCGGCCAATACATTGGCCGAGTTCGTCGCCCTGGCCAAATCCGGCAAGCTCAGCTACGGCTCCTACGGCAACGGCACTTCCTCGCACCTGCACGGCGAGCTGTTGAAGATGCAGGCGGGGCTGGAGCTGACGCACATTCCATACAAGGGCGCCGCGCCGCTGATGAGCGACGTGCTTGGCGGGCAGGTGGATTCGGCCTTCGTCGACGTGACCTCCGCCAACAGCCATCTGAATAGCGGGAAGTTCAGGATTCTCGCCATCACCGGCACCCAGCGCTACAAATCGCTGGCGGCCGTGCCGACCTTCGCGGAGGCCGGTTTCGCCGGGTTTGAGCCAAGCGGCTGGTTCTCGGTGTTCCTGCCGGCCAATACGCCGCGCGACGTGGTCAATCGGCTCTCGACCGAGATCGGCCGCATTGTGCGCCTGCCCGAAGTCTCGCAGAAGCTCTCGGCGATGGGGCTGCAGCCGGTCGGGTCCTCTTCCGAAGAGCTGGCGGCGTTGGTCGCGACGGATACCCCCAAGTGGGCCCGCATCGTGCGCGACGCGCACATCCAGCTCGACTGAGGCAGCGGATTTATGCCGCCTTCAACACATATGCGCTGATTGACCGCGAGACCGGGCAGGCGGAACTGCAACGCAACACGGCTCGTACCGGCTTGAAGAAAGGAAGGCAACAGGCAGCGCGGACCCTCGTTCGTGCCGCGCAACGCAATATCCATCAAGGAGACATCATGGGAAATACCGACAAGAACATGGCGATGGCAGCCCGCAAGGTGCCCTGGATGAATGAAGAGCTGGGCATGTTCCAGGACACCGTGCGCCGCTTCGTCGAGCGCGAGCTGGTGCCGAACGAAGCCCGCTGGGCCGAACGCGGCTACATCGACCGCGAAGTCTGGAACCGCGCGGGCGAAGTCGGCCTGCTGTGCGCCAGCATTCCGGAAGAGTACGGCGGCGGCGGTGGGAACTTTGCGCACGAGGCGGTGATCTGTATCGAAATGGCGCGTGCCATCGCCACCAGCCTGGGCAACGGCGTGCACAGTGGCATCGTGGCCCATTACTTGCTCAACTACGGTACCGAGGCGCAGAAGCGCAAATGGCTGCCCCAGATGGCGTCAGGCGCCATGGTGGCCGCCATCGCCATGTCGGAGCCCGGCGCGGGCTCCGATCTGAAGTCGGTACGCACCCGAGCGGTGCGTGAAAAGACCCAGAACGGAGACATCTATCGCATCAACGGTGCAAAAACCTTTATCACCAACGGCTACCACGCCGACCTGATCTGCGTGGTGGCCAAGACGGATCCCGAAGCCGGCGCGCGCGGCGTCTCTCTCATCATGGTCGAGACCCGGGACCTGCCCGGCTTCAGGCGTGGACGTATCCTTGAAAAAATCGGACAGAAGGGCCAGGACACCGCCGAGCTGTTCTTCGACGATGTCTGCGTGCCGGTGGATAACCTGCTGGGCGAAGTGGAGGGGCAGGGTTTTTATCAATTGATGCAGCAACTGCCGCAGGAGCGCATGATCATCGCGCTCGGTGCGGTGGCGAGCATGCAGCGCGCCATCGARCTCACGACCGACTACGTACGCGAGCGGCAGGTGTTCGGAAAACCGCTGATCGATATGCAAAACACGCGCTTCAAGCTCGCGGAGTGCAAGACCGAGGCAACCATCGCCGCAACCTTCGTCGATGATTGCATGGTGCGGTTGCTCGCCGGCGAACTCGATGCCCCCACCGCGGCGATGGCGAAGTGGTGGTGCTCGCAGAAGAACTGCGAAATCATCGACGAATGCCTGCAGCTGCATGGCGGGTACGGCTATATGCTCGAATACCCGATCGCCCGCATGTATGCGAACGCGCGGGTCAGCAAGATTTACGGCGGCTCCAACGAGATCATGAAGGAGCTGGTGGCGCGCACGCTTTGATGCGCGAGGGGCCATGCGGGCAGCCACTCATGCCAATGCCGTAGGACGTTGGAAGTAGGCTGCCCGCAAAGCCCGGCGCAGCGAGGGTTGGAGGTATCGATGCGTGCTTCTCGTTACAAAACCAACTGTGCAGGGAGTACAGGAAAGGTGTAATGTGTGTCACAAGACATGGTTCAAATGCCCGTCGCGAGCGGGGCCTGGGGTGGTGGTACGGTGAGTCGAGCGGATCCGTTGCACAGTTGCAAAGTTCGTCAACCGAGTCTCAGTTCCTGCCGTTATTTGACTATGATTAAGTAAAGATTTCGCAACATGGCAGCACCGCCAAGCCGGGGTGGCGGAGCCGCAAGCGCTGCCGCGGAATCTTGAGTTGTAGTAGATGTAGTAGATCTACCATCGCCTCGGACGGGACTCTGACGGGAGTGAGGTATGGACATTTTYGGCCACTACGCCACRCGCTTCGAAGCTCGCAAGGAAGAGGAATACAGCATCCAGGAGTATCTGGATATCTGCAAGAAGGATCCTTCCGCCTATGCGACCGCGGCCGAGCGCATGCTCGCCGCCATCGGTCAGCCTGAACTGGTGGACACCCACCACGATCCTCGGCTGTCCCGCCTGTTCTTCAACAAGGTCATCAGGATCTATCCGGCCTTCCGCGAGTTCTACGGCATGGAAGACACGATCGAGCAGATCGTCGCGTTCTTCAAGCATGCCGCCCAGGGTCTCGAGGAACGCAAGCAGATCCTCTACCTGCTCGGGCCTCCGGGCGGTGGCAAGTCCTCGCTGGCGGAAAAACTCAAGGCGCTGATGGAGCAGGTTCCCATCTACGCATTGAAGGGCTCGCCGATCCATGAATCGCCGCTCGGGCTGTTCTCKYCCGASGARGACGGCAAGATYMTGGARGAGGACTATGGCATCCCGGTGCGTTATCTCAACACCATCGCCTCGCCATGGGCCGTCAAGCGCCTGCACGAGTTCAACGGTGACATCACGCGCTTCCGTGTGGTCAAGCTGCGTCCCTCGGTGCTCTCGCAGATCGCGATCTCGAAGACGGAGCCCGGCGATGAAAACAACCAGGACATCTCCTCGCTGGTCGGTAAGGTCGATATCCGCAAGCTGGAAGATTTCCCGCAGGACGATCCAGATGCTTACTCGTACTCCGGAGGCCTCTGCCTGGCCAACCGCGGGTTGCTCGAGTTCGTCGAAATGTTCAAGGCGCCTATCAAGGTCCTGCACCCGTTGCTGACCGCCACCCAGGAAGGAAACTACAAGGGTACCGAAGGCTTCGGCGCGATCCCCTTCGACGGCGTCATCCTGGCGCACTCGAACGAGGCCGAGTGGACGACCTTCAAGGCGGACAAGAACAACGAGGCTTTCCTCGACCGGATCTACATCGTCAAGGTGCCGTACTGCCTGCGCGTGTCGGACGAGGTGAAGATCTATGACAAGCTGCTGCGCAGCAGTTCGCTGTCGGCCGCGCCCTGCGCGCCCAACACCTTGAAGATGATGGGACAGTTCGCCGTGCTCACCCGCATCAAGGAGCCGGAGAATTCGAACATCTTCTCCAAGATGCGCGTCTATGACGGCGAGAGCCTGAAGGACGTCGACCCAAAGGCCAAGTCGTACCAGGAGTACCGCGACTACGCCGGCATCGACGAAGGCATGAACGGCTTGTCCACGCGCTTTGCCTTCAAGGTCTTGTCCAAGGTCTTCAATTTCGACAACACCGAGGTGGCCGCCAATCCGGTGCACCTGCTCTATGTGCTCGAGCAACAGATCGAGCGCGAGCAGTTCCCGCCGGAACAGGAGGCCAAGCTGCGGTCTTACATCAAGGAGTATCTGACCGCGCCGTTCGTGGATTTCATCGGCAAGGAGATCCAGACTGCTTACCTGGAGTCGTACTCCGAATACGGCCAGAACATCTTCGACCGCTACGTGGTGTTTGCCGACCTGTGGATCCAGGACCAGGAATATCGCGACCCGAACACCGGCGAGATTCTCGACCGCAATGCGCTGAACGACGAGCTGGAGAAAGTGGAAAAACCCGCGGGGATATCCAACCCCAAGGACTTCCGCAACGAGATCGTCAACTTCGTGCTGCGGGCGCGGGCCAACAACGCGGGCAAGAACCCCGCGTGGACCAGCTACGAGAAGTTGCGCATGGTGATCGAGAAGCGCATGTTCTCCACCACCGAAGACTTGCTGCCCGTGATCTCGTTCAACGCCAAGTCCTCTCGCGAGGACCAGGACAAGCACGCGAATTTCGTCAACCGCATGGTTGAGAAAGGCTACACGGCGAAGCAGGTCCGCTTACTTGTGGAGTGGTATTTGCGCGTAAGAAAATCATCGTAACGGCGCCTGGACGAGGCCTCTCCAAGAGGGCAAGCATATGGCCACGGTCATCGATCGGCGCGAGAACGGCGGCAACAAGAGTGCCGTCAACCAGCAACGCTTCATCAAACGCTACCGCGAGCAGATACGCCAGGCGGTAGCGAAGGCGGTGTCCGGCCGGAAGATCATGGACATCGAGCAAAGCGGGCAGGTGTCCATTCCGGTCAAGGACATCTCCGAACCTGCCTTCCACCACGGCCAGGGCGGCCGGCGGGAGTGGATCCATCCGGGCAACAAGAAATTTGTCCGGGGGGATAGCTTCGACCGCCAGCAGCAAGGCGGCGGTGGAGGCGGCTCCAAGGCGAGCGATTCGGGCGAAGGCGAGGATGATTTCGTCTTCACCCTGTCGCGCGAGGATTTCCTCAACTTCTTTTTCGAGGACATGGCGCTGCCGGACATGGCCAAGCGCCACCTCGCCAAGATCGCCGAGGTCCGCAAGGTCAGGGCTGGCTTCTCCATCGACGGTACCCCTTCCAATCTGTCCATCCTGCGCACGATGCGAAGCTCGCTCGGGCGGCGCATCGCCTTGTCGAGCCCCTACCAGAAAAAACTCGTGCTGCTGGAGCAGGAATATGGCGAGGTGCTGGAGCAGGACGGCCCTTATTCGGCACGCGCGCTGGAACTRATGAAGGAGATGCGCCACCTGCGCTCCTGCGTGGAACGCGTGCCCTTTATCGAGAAGCTCGACCTGCGGTACAACAACCGCGTGCTGAAGAAGCGGCCGCAGGCGCAGGCGGTGATGTTCTGCCTGATGGACGTCTCGGGTTCCATGGACGAGAGCCGCAAGGATCTCGCCAAGCGCTTCTTCATGCTTCTGTATCTATTCCTCAAGCGCAACTACGATCGCATCGACGTGGTGTTCATTCGCCATCACACGGTGGCGAAGGAAGTCAACGAGGAGGATTTCTTCCATTCGCGCGAATCCGGTGGTACGGTTGTATCCAGCGCGCTCAAGCTGATGGTCGAGGTGATCCACGACCGCTACCCCGCCAGCCAGTGGAATATCTACTGCGCCCAGGCGTCGGACGGCGACAACTGGGCGGGCGATTCGGAGTTGTGCGGGCGCTTGCTGCGCGAGTCCATCCTGCCGCTGGTGCAGTATTACGCCTATGTGGAGGTGGCTTCGGAGGAACCGCAGAATCTCTGGGAAGAGTATCTGGCGGTGAAGGAGCGCTACGAGAACTTCGCCATGCAGCGCATCATCGGGCCGGACGAGATCTATCCCGTGCTGCATGACCTGTTCCAGAAGAAAGCGGCCTGGCCGTCGAGCCGCTGAGGCAGGTTTTCCCCCTCTCCCCTCTGGGGAGAGGTAGGGGAGAGGGATGGTTTTCAGGCGCGGACGCTTCGTCGATGCACCCGCCCTCTTCCCCGGCCCCTCTCCCGCTCGCGGGAGAGGGGAACAACCCAAGGTCGTTTTGAGACTGACACGCGGGCATGGGCTTCACCCGCAACGGGGGTCGTAAATGGCATATCTCTCCACCGGCTCGGAGTGGACCTTCGAGCTGATCCAGCGCTATGACCGCGAAATCGCCCGCATTGCCGGCGATTTCGGCCTGGACACCTATCCCAATCAGGTCGAGATCATTACCGCCGAGCAGATGCTCGACGCGTACGCGTCGTCCGGGCTGCCCGTCGGCTACAACCACTGGTCGTATGGCAAGCATTTCCTGGCGTCGGAGCGCAGCTACCAGCGCGGGCATATGGGGCTGGCCTACGAGATCGTGATCAACTCGAATCCCTGCATTGCCTACCTGATGGAGGAGAACACCATGCCAATGCAGGCGCTGACAATCGCGCACGCCTGCTATGGCCACAACTCCTTCTTCAAGGGCAACTACCTGTTCCGCACCTGGACCAATGCGGACGCCATCATCGACTACCTGCTGTTCGCCAAGAACTATGTAGCCGAATGCGAGCAGCGTTACGGCGAGCAGGAAGTGGAACAGTTGCTGGATTCCTGCCACGCGCTGCAGAACTACGGCGTGGATCGCTACAAGCGCCCCAAGAAGCTATCCATTGCCGAGGAGCAGGCGCGCCAGACCGAGCGGGAGAATTACCTGCAGACGCAGGTCAACGACCTGTGGCGCACCCTGCCCAAGCACCGCGCGCACGCGCTCGAAGACGATGAAGGGCTGGAGCGCGATGTGCCCTTCCCGCCGGAGCCGCAGGAAAACCTGCTCTACTTCATCGAGAAGAATGCGCCCAAGCTCGCGCCCTGGCAGCGCGAGATCGTGCGCATCGTGCGCAAGATCGCGCAGTACTTCTATCCGCAGCSCCAGACCAAGGTCATGAACGAAGGCTGGGCCACGTTCTGGCACTACACCATCCTGCACCAGCTATATGAAGAAGGCCTGGTCAACGACGCCTTCATGATGGAATTGCTGCAGGCGCACACCAACGTGATTTACCAGCCGCCGTACAACAGCCCGTACTACAGCGGCCTCAACCCGTACACCGTGGGTTTCCTGATGTTCCAGGACCTGCGCCGCATGTGCGAGAACCCGACCGAGGAAGACTATCGCTGGGCTCCGGAATTCGCCGGCAGCGACTGGCGCAAGACGCTCGATTTCGCCATGCGCAACTTCAAGGACGAGAGCTTCCTGCTGCAGTTCCTGTCGCCGCGCGTGATCCGTGAGCTCAAGCTGTTCTCCGTGCTCGACGACGACCGCGAAGGCAAGCTGCGCGTGACCGCCATCCATGACGACGAGGGCTACCGGAATATCCGGCAGTTGCTGGCCAACCAGTACGACTTGTCGAACATGGAGCCCAATATCCAGATCACCAACGTGGATGTGGGCGGCGACCGCTCGCTGACGCTGCGCCACCTGCAGAACGACCGCCGTCCGCTGGCGCAGAACTTCGATGAGGTGATCCGCCACGTCACGCGGCTGTGGGGTTTCACGGTGCGGCTGGAGGTGGCCTACGAAGACGGCCGCCGCGAATCCAAGTACGAATGCAAGCCGGAACGCCGGCATCGCAAGGCCGCTTGATCGCTTCGTTACCGCGCGGGCGGCTGCTGTCGGTTGTCCGCGCGCGGCGTCACGCCGGCCGCGCGCCGGCCCGTGCCGCCGCCTGAAGCGTCCGCATGATGGCCTCCGCGGCCCAGTGCCCGGTCGCCGCGGCAGCCTCCGTGAAGGGCGCGTTCATATAGTCCCCCGCCAGGAAGACCCGTTGCCGTGGTGCAGGCGGACGGCTGCGGTACGCCCGCACATCGGCGGCGCGGCCGACCGGCACGGCGGGCATCGCCTGCGCCCAGCGCGTGACCAGGCAGTCCTCTATCTGACGTGAAATCCCCGGCAGGTGGCGCTCGACCTCGGGCAGCACGTCGGCGAGGATTTGCGCATCGCTTGCGCCCAGCCGGTCGGCGGCGGGGCGGTCTTCCAGCATGACCTGGATCACCTGTCCGTGTCCGTTGGCGGGGTCGCCAAGGTGGTGCTTTCCCGCATCCAGTGCCAGTGCGGCCACATGGCGGYGCTCGGCACGCGGCACCAGCACGCCATAGGTGCCCGCCAGGGCCCGCGGCACACGGAAATCAGGCCGCGCGAGCAGCGACAGGTTGATGGTGCGGCTGTAGCCGGTGGCGAGCAGGCGGCGCTCCAGCGCGTCCGCGCCCGGCCAGGCTTGCCGGGCGAATGGTGCCGGTAACGCGCACACGACAAAGTCGGCGCGGGCTTCGAAGCCCGCACCGCTCACTACCACGCCGGTGTCTTGCTGGCGGATGGCATCGACACGCCGTCCTGTTTCCACACGTAGCGGGCCCGCCAGCGCGCGCGGCAGGCTCTGCATGCCGCCGGCCAGCGAGGTGGTGCTGCAGCGGCGCGCGCCGAAGCCGCTGGCCAGCAGCATCAGCGCCGCGGACGATGTTTCCGGCGTGAGGAAATAGAAGCCTTGCAGCAACGGCTCCGTGACGTAGGCGAGCGCTTCGCCGCAGCCACGGCGGTCAAGCCACTCGCTGGCGGATTCCTCGTCGTAGCGAGCCCATTGGCCCAGGTCGTTGAGCGGCAGCGTGCGCAGTGCGCGCCCTTCACGGCCCAGCGCCAGCCCCAGGCGCAGCCAGGCTGGCAGTCCCAGCAGGCCGCTGCGCAGCGGGTCCAGCATGCTCTGCGCGCGCACGCGGCACGGGCGGCCTTGCCGTATCACCGCGTTGACCTGGCTGGCTGCGCGCAGGCCGCCAGCCAGGCCTAGCTGCCGCGCCAGTGCCGCTAGCACCGTATAGCCAGTGGACAGGAACTGCGCGCCGCATTCGATCACATGCCGTCCGAAGGTTTCAGTGCGCATGCGGCCGCCAGCCTCCTGGGCGGCTTCGAACACGCGCACCTGCACGCCGGCACGCGCGAGTGCATCCGCCGCGCACAGGCCGGCAATGCCGGCGCCGGCTACGATCGCGGTAGGCGCGCGGTGCACGCCGGGGGCGTAAGCCGGCTCTGTCGATGTTGGTGGAACGGGTGACGGCGAGGAAGCGGCATGCATGATCTGGGACCTGTCTCGATGGCCCGTGCGTGACGGGCAGCGTGCGACAATCTAGCGGCTTACCGCATGCCGGCCAATTCGCTTTCCGCTCAGATTCCATCATGCCCGCCGCCACCGAACCGCCCAAGCGCCGCCAGCCCTCGCAGCAGCGCGCGCAACATACCGTGCAAGCCATCTTGCAGGCCGCGGCGAAATTGTTCGCGGAACACGAGATGCGTGGCCAGCCCGAACCTACCACCGAGCAGATCGCCGCCCTGGCGGGCGTATCGGTCGGCTCGCTCTACCAGTACTTCGCCGACCGCGCGGCCATCCTCCGGGCCTTGATCGAGCAACAGCGCGACGCCGCCATGATCGCGCTGGAAACGATGCTGGCCGAGCGCATGGCGGCGGTGCCGGCCACGGCGGGCATGTCCGGGAAGGAAGCCGCCCGCGCCGCGCTGCGCGCCTATGTACAGGCTTATGTGCTCAGTTTYGGCGGGTACGATGACCACACCCGCGCGCTGGCCCGCCTGGCCTGGCGCCACGACCGCGACGAAGACGCCGTGGCGGCGCTGCGCATGGCCAGCGAACGGATTGGCGCGCAACTGCAGGCGCTCGGCATGGGCGCGCTGCGGGTGCCTGCCCCGGCCCAGATGTTTGCGCTGACCCGCGCCTTGTTCGGCGTGGTGCGGGCGGCCTCGCTGGAGCGCTCGCCCCTGCTCGGCAGCCCTGCGCTGGAGGACGAACTCGTTCGCCAGTGCTGGGGCCTGCTGCAGCGCGAGCCGGAAGCCGGCTAGGCCGGCCTGGCCGGCTCTGCGGTTCAGGCCGCGTCGGTACTCCAGCCACGCACCGTATCCACCACCCCTGGCCCGGCCTGGCCGCACACCAGTTCACCCACCACCCGCGCCCAGTACGTTTCCGACCCGTCTGCCAGCCGCCAGGCATGCAGGCGGCGCGTATAGAGTTGCAGGTCGTATTCCTCGGTGATGCCGATGGCGCCGTGCACGGCGTGCGCGATGGCAGCCACCGGCGTGACGGCCTCGCTGGCGTTGAGCTTGCCGATGGCCGCGCGCAGCGGGTCCGGCCGCCAGCCACCGGCGGCGCAGGCGATCTGCGCGGCCATGCGCGCGGCGGTGACGTGCTCGGCCATGATGCTGATCTGGTGCTGGATGGCCTGGAACTTGYCAATGGCGCGGCCGAACTGCTGGCGGTCGTTGGCATATTGCAGCGTCATCTCGAATACATGCGACATCGCGCCAGCCAGTTGCGCGGCATGCAGGCAGGCGCCGGTCTGGCGCAGGGCACCGGCCGGCAGCGTGAAGGCGGGCAAGCCATCGCGCGGGGGGCGCGGCAGGCTCACGGCGAGGTCCGCATGGACGCCGGTCGCGCTGGCCTGTGCCTGGGCGCGCGGCAGCAGCACGCAGTGCGTGTCTTCCTGCACCAGGAACCACGCCGCCTGCGCGCCCCCGGGTACCAGCGCGGTATCCGCGCCGCTGTCGAAGCTCGCGAGCGCGATGGGCTCGGGCGGCACCGCCAGCCCGGCGGCATGCAGCAGCGCGCGGGCGAACAGCGTCTGGCCCAGCGGCAAGGGCACCGCATGACGGCCCAGCGTAAACAACACCGGCGCCAGGTCGTCCAGCGGCAGGCCGGCGCCGCCGGCGTCCTCCGGCAGCAGGCAGTCGGCAAAGCCGCTGTCTTGCAGCGCCTGCCATAGCGGCTGGTGATCTTCGCCGCGTTCCACGGCGCGGACTGCGGCGGGCGTGCAGCAGTCGCGCAGCACGGTATCGAGCGCGTCCGAGTAAGCGTTATGCATGTTGGAACTCCGGTTCAGCGCAGGCCAAGGCCCCGGGCGATCATGCCGCGCAGGATCTCGCGCGTGCCACCGCGCAGCGAATAGGATGGTGCGACCTGGCTGACATAGGCCAGGGTGCGGTACAGGCCGGGATCGGCGGCGAGTTGCGGGTCGGCGCCCAGCGCGGCTTCGGCCAGCGCGGGGATGGACTGTTCGAACTCCGTGCCAAGGTCCTTGACCAGCGCGGCTTCCACCACCGGGCTTTCGCCAGCGGCGAGCCGGGCCGTGACCGCCAGCGACATGGCGCGCAGCACCGCCAGCCTGGCCGCCAGCCGGCCGATGGTGACGGTGTCGCGCCGCGCCTCCGGCACGCGCCGCAGCGCCGGGATCCAGGTATCGAGCAGCACCACGCTGGAATACAGCCGTTCCGGCCCGCTGCGCTCGAAGGCCAGCTCCGCGTTGACCTGTTCCCAGCCGCTGCCTTCGCGGCCGACCAGTGCCTGCGCGGGCAGCATCACGTCCTCGAAGCTGACTTCGGAGAAGTGCGCATCGCCCGCCAGGTCATGAATCGGGCGCACCGTGACGCCTGGCGCGGACAGGTCGACGATGACCTGCGACAAACCGCGCTGGCGGTCCTCGGCATTGCCGGAGGTGCGCACCAGCGCCAGCATGTAGTGGCAGCGGTCGGCATTGGTCGTCCAGATCTTGCGGCCGTTCAGGCGCCAGCCGCCGTCCGGCTCGGGCACGGCGCGGGTGGCCACGCTGGCGAGGTCGGAGCCGGAGTTGGGCTCGCTCATGCCGATGCAGAAGAAGGCCTCGCCCTTGCAGATGCGGGGCAGGTAGAAGGCTTTCTGCTCGTCGCTGCCGTAGCGCAGGATCAGCGGCCCGCTTTGGCGGTCGGCAATCCAGTGGGCCGAAACCGGGGCGCCGCAGGCCAGCAGTTCCTCCACCAGCACGAAGCGCGAGAACGGATCGAGTCCGGCGCCGCCGTATTGCGCGGGCAAGGTGATGCCCACCCAGCCGCGGCCCGCGAGCGCGCGGCTGAARCCGGCGTYGAAGCCCATCCAGGAGCGCGCGCGCTTCTCGGGCGGCAGTTCGGGCAGATGTTCGGCGAGGAAGGCTTTCACCTCGCGCCGGAAGGCGGCAGCCGCCGGTGGCAGGGCGGTGAGTTGGAAGGTACTCAGCAGGGAAGTCAAGACGGTTCTCCGTGACAGGCGGTGCGCGCGATGGGGAAGGGGCGGATCATTCCAGCGTCACGCCGGAGTCCTTCACCACCTTTTGCCAGCGCGTGATTTCCTGCGCCAGGTACTTCCCGTAGGCTTCGGGGCTGTTGCCGCGCGGCTCGGCGCCCTGCGCGGCCAGGCTGGCGCGCACGTCCGGCGCGGCCAGCGCCTTGAGCGTGGCGGCGTTGAGTTTTTGCACGATCTCGGGCGGCGTCCTGGCCGGCACCAGCATGCCTTGCCAGGCGCCCACCTCAAAGCCAGGCATCACGGTCTCGGCCACGGTCGGCACATCGGGCAGTTGCGCGCTGCGCGTGATGCTGGTCACCGCGAGCGCCTTCATGCGCTTGTCGCGGATAAACGGCAGCGAGGAGTTGATGGTGTCGGTCATGAACTGCACCTGGCCGCCGGCCAGGTCGGTCAGCGCCGGCGCGCTGCCCTTGTAGGGCGCGTGCACCGCCGACAGGCCGTTGGCCTGCAGGAACAGGAAAGCCGCGAGGTGGGTCACGTTGCCGTTGCCGGCCGAGCCGTAGGTCAGCTTGCCGGGGTTGGCTTTCAGGTACTGGATGAACTCGGCCAGGTTGGTGGCCGGTACCTGGGCGTTGACCTCCAGCACCAGCGGCACCATCGCCGTCATCGCCACCGGGGCGAAGTCGCGCCGCACGTCGTAGGACAGATGCTTGTACAACGCCGGGCTTAGCGCGATCGACGAGGTGTTGTAGAGCACCGTGTAGCCATCCGCCGGCGATTTGGCGACCAGCTCCGCGGCGATATTGCCATTGGCGCCGGGCCGGTTGTCCACGATCACCTGCTGGCCCAGTTCCTCCGACATCTTCCTGGCGATGACGCGCGACACCAGGTCGGTGGGCCCGCCCGGCGGAAACGGCACCACCAGCTTGACGGGGTGGGCGGGATAGCCGGCGGCGCGGGCAGGGGTTGCGAATGCGCCGAGCACCAGGATCGCTGGGGCCAGCAGGGCGAGCCTGCGGCTGCGGCGGCGAATCGCCGCGCTGGTCCCTTTATCCGTCTTGTCGTTTTTCTTCTTGCCTTGTCCTGGCATGCAGTCTCCTCCGGTGTTGGCGGCTCGCGCCGCGGGCTAACTGGGCCAACGGGCTAGCGGCCGGCCAGCAGGCGCCGGGCGGAATAGGTCATGACGCGTTCATGGCGCTGGTTAAAGACCTCGATGTCCGAGTCCACCACGGCGCGGCCGTTGCGCGAGGTCGGGCGGATGCCCGTCACGGTGACGGTGGCCCAGATCGTGTCGCCTACCACCACCGGGGCCAGGATTTTCTGGGTCAGCTCCAGCATGGCCAGCCCGGTGCCCTGGATCATGGTCTGCAGGATGAAGCCCTCGATCATCGCGTAGGTCAGCGCGGCGGGCACGGGCCGGCCATGAATGGCGCCGCCGTCGTAGCCCGCTTCGATAAAGATGGCCTCCAGCATGCCGGTGACCGAGATGAAGTTGACCAGGTCGGTCTCGGTCACGGTGCGGCGAAAGGTCTGGAAGGCCTGGCCTTCCTTGATGTCCTGCCAATAAAAGCCCTGGCCGAGGCGGGGAAGTTGGGTATGGGGCACGGCGTCTCCTGGTGAGGGCCGCCATCGGCGGCCGGCTTCCTTTATGTTAGGAGCGGGAATGGGGCAGGGGTTAGGCGTCGGCGGCCGGGGGCGCGCAATAGGCTGCGCCGTCCCGTCCCAGCTCGTCGATCTGCTGGGTGGTCAGGCCCGCCTCGCCGAGCAGTCCGCGGGTGTGCTCCCCCAGGCGCGGCGGCAGTGCCGGCGCCGCGCGTTCACCGTCGAACCGCACCGGTGCGCCGGGAAAGCGCAGCGTGCCCATGGCCGGGTCGTCCAGCATGTCGAAGAAGCCGGTGGCGCGCAGGTGCGGGTCGTCCACCAGTTCGGCGAGCTGGTTGACGCGCGCGACCGGGATCTGCAGCGTTTCGCACAGCGCCAGCCAGGCGTCGGTGGTGCGCGCGCGCACGATTTCGCCGGTCAGTTCGTACAGCGTTTCGATATGCTGCGTGCGCGCGGCGATGCCGGTGAAACGCGCGTCGGCCGCCAGGTCGGGACGGCCCGCGGCGGTAAAGAAGTCACGCCAGTGCGCATCGGTGTACGGCATCATGCAGACGTGGCCGTCGGCGGTCTGGTACGGCCGGCGCAGTGGCGCCAGCACGCGCGGATAGCCGGCAGGCCCGCGCGGCGGTTCGAAATGCTGGCCGTACAGATGTTCGACCAGGTTGAAGGCCACCATCGACTCGAACATCGGCACTTCCACCAGCGTGCCCTTGCCGCCCTGGCGCTCGCGCCCGGCAAGGGCGGCCGAGATCGACAGCGCCGCCACCAGGCCACTGGTCTTGTCGGCCGCGATGGTGGGGAAATAGCGCACAGTGCCGGTTTGCGCCGCCATCAGCGCGGCGTTGCCGGACAAGCCCTGGATGATGTCGTCGTAGGCCGGGCGGCCGCCATAGGGACCCTCCTCGGCAAAGCCCAGCAAGCTGACGTAGACCAGGCGCGGATGGCGCGCCATCACGGCGGCGGGTTCCAGCCCCAGACCGCCCAGCTTCTGCGGGCGCATGCTGTGCACGAACACATCGGCGCTCGCCAGCAGGCGCTCCAGCGCGGCCTGSGCCGCGGGCAGCTTGAGATTGAGCCCCACGCTCTTCTTGCTGCGGTTCACGCCCAGGAAGATGGCCGACATGCCGTCTTCGGCGGCGGGGCCGGTGCGCCGCGTGGAATCGCCTTCGGGGGGTTCCACCTTGATCACTTCGGCGCCGAGGTCGGCCAGCCACTGGCTGGCGTACGGGCCCATCACGACCGTGGATAGGTCGATCACGCGGATGCCTGAGAGGGGCAACATGCCTGGGGTCTCCTGTCTGTTCTTGTGCCGGTTGCCGCTTGCGGCCGGGTGTGGCCGTGCGAATGCCGATGGTCACAGGGTAGAACAGGGCAATGGTTTGCGTCTAATATTAGATTTTTAGGATCCGATATTCAGCGGATATCAACGTGGACCTTCGTCAAATTCAGCAGTTCGTTGCCCTGGCCGAGACCGGGAACTTCCATCGCGCGGCCGAGCGCCTGCACATGGCGCAGCCGCCACTATCCATTTCGATCCGCAAGCTGGAGGATTCGCTCGGCACGCCGCTGTTCGTGCGCACTTCGCGCGGGGTGCGGCTGACCCAGGCCGGCGAGGCCGCGCTGCACGATGCCCGGCGCGCGCTGTTCCACGTGGCCCAGGCGCGTGCGGCGGCGCTGGCCGCGGCGCATGGCGAACGCGGCGCGTTGCGCGTGGGCTTTGTCGGATCGGCTACCTATGCCTTGCTGCCCAGGCTGATCCCGGCGTTCCGCGCGGCCCACCCTGGCATCGAGCTGATCCTGCATGAATCCACCTCGGCGGCGATCCTGGACCGGCTGGAGCGCCATCAGCTCGATGCCGGGCTGGTGCGCTTTCCCATCCTGAGCAGTGGCGGCTATACGCTCATGCCGCTGGAGACCGACGAATTCGTGGCCGCGGTGCCGGCCGACAGCCGCTTTGCCGCGAGCGATGCGATCGCGCTCAAGGCACTCGCTGGCGAGCCCTTCATCATGCATCCGATCGCGGATGTGCCAAACCTCCAGGCGGTGGCCATGATGCTTTGCCAGCAAGCGGGCTTCGTGCCGCGTGTGACGCAAGAGGCGGTGCAGGTGCAGACCATCGTCAGCCTGGTGGAGAGCGGCCTGGGGGTGGCGCTGGTGCCCAGCGTGGCGGCGCGCTATACCAACCGACGCGTGCGTTTCCTGCGGCTGACCAGTCCGCGGCCGGCCGCGCGCATCGGCATTGCGCTGGCCACGCCCACCGACAGCGACGATCGCCAGGTGCAGCGCCTGCTGGAGGTAGCCCGCGCCGCGGCCGGCTAGGCCGGGCTCGTGGCCTGGATCAGATGGACACCCGGCCGCCACGCGGCGTGCCGGCGCGTTCCAGCGCCACGCCCGGCAGCAGGTGTAGCAGGCGCACCAGTTCGCTTTGGCGGTGGGTGCCGGTCTTGCGCAGGATGTCGCGGATATGCACGCGTACCGTATGCGGAGAAACAAACTCGCGTTCGGCGATTTCGTTGAGGGTTTCGCCGGCCGCAAGGCGGATGGCGACGATGCTTTCCTTGCGCGACAGGCCGAACAGCGAGGTCAGCACCGAGGTGTCGAGCACCGAGCGCGATTCCGAATTGCCCATCAGCACCATGGCGAACGGCAGTTGCCACGGGCCTTCCACCGGCTGGCGCGCCACCAGCGGCAGCACGATGATGGGCACGGGCTGGCCGCCCGAAGTGATATGCATCCACGAGCCGGCCGCCGCCTCGCCACTGCGGGGATGCATGGCGCGCTCCAGCAGCTTGTGCAGCGTGACGTGCAGGTTGGGATCGTGGGCGGTGAGCACGCCGCTTTCCAGCGCCAGCTGGCTGTCGGCCTGCACCAGCGCTTCGGCCCAGATATTGGCGTAGCGCACACGCATGTCGGCCTGCAGCACCATCACGCCGAAGTCGAGCGAATCGAGCCCGGCCAGGCCAAGGGCGGCCAGGCCGCTCAGTTCGAAGTTGCGCTGCTGCATGCGCGCGGCGCGTGCCCAGTGCGGCAGCACGCGCGCCAGACGCCGGCTGCGGCAGGCCGAGGCGTCCGTGCCACCGAAACCGGCGCCCTGCCGGCCGTCGCGGCCGGTGCCGCCCATCAGCACGCAGACCTCGGCGGTATCGAGCAGGCGGATGCCTTGCTCCAGGTCGGCGCCATGCGCCGGCGCTCGCCAGGGTGCTTCGTCCTCGCCTTCGCCCGCGTGGGCGACGGCGAGCGTGCGCGCCGGCAGGTTCGCCAGCGCGTGCAGGCCCTCCGGGACATGCGTGCCTTGCGCCGAGAAGCAGCCGTGCGGGGTGACGCCGAGGCGTGCCTGCCCGGACAACTTGTCCCATACCAGGTAATGCGGGCTGTCGGTGTCGGTGTAGCTGGAGAAGAGGCCGAGCGCGGCAGGCATGGCGGTGACATCAAGCGCCGACTCATAGATCGAATCGATCAGACGATGGAAGTCTTCGTCCGCCGATGGATGGTAGCCCATATTGTTTTTCTCCCCGGTGGCTTTCGCCCGATTCCGCTTTGCGCTTTTTCCTGGCCAGCTGGTACGGCTGGCTCGCGATGGCCGGCTCCGATGTGGCGTGCGCCACCGGACAGGATCGGGTCGCCCGTTTTACAGGGCGCCGTTTCTCTGCGTTACCGCTGGCGGCATTATGCGTATCCGAGCATAACTTCGCAAACGGCAGTGTTGTATAAGCTGTTGTTTTGCCGATTATTTCAAAATATTTCAGCGCTGAAATACCGCCGCCCGGCACACGGGCCGGCAAGGCGTACCCGTTTCTGCGTGCGTCTTGTGCATCCCGTCGCAGGCTCAGCCGGCGGCGGGCGCGCCTGGCGTGCGGGCGGCGGCGGCACCAGCTGCCAGGTCATCGGCCTGAACTGCCTGGCCAGCGGCGAGTGTTCCGCCTTCGACCTGCACCGTCACCCGTTGGGTGGCCATGCTGATGCCGTGCTGGTCAAACTTGCGTTTGAGCCGGAGGTTGAAGGCGCGCGTGATTTCCGCCTGGGTCAGCGGCCGGGTCTTGAACTGGGCCAGCACCACCGACCCGCCGGGGTCGAAGCGATCGAGGCCAAGGATATCGAGGCCGGACAGCAGGTTGCGGGCGTAACGGAAATCGCGTGCTACTTCGTTGCCGGTCTCGCGGATCAGTTCGATGGCGCGATCGAGATCGCTGCCATAGGCCACGCCGATGTTGAACACGGCATAGGCATAGCCGCGCGACATGTTCTTGATGGCCTTGATCTGGCTGTACGGCAGCACGTGAAGCGCGCCCTTGCCGTCGCGCAGCTTCACGGTGCGGATGGTCATGGCCTCCACCGTGCCGGCATGGTCGGGCAGTTCCACCGAATCGCCGATCGCGATGGAGTCTTCCACCACGATAAACAATCCGGTGATCAGATCCTGCACCAGGCTCTGCGCGCCGAAGCCGATCGCCAGGCCGACCACGCCGGCGCCGGCCAGCAGCGGTGTCACATTGACGCCGAGGTTGGCCAGCACCACGATCAGCGTGATGACCAGCAGCGCCACGAACAAGGCATTGCGCACCAGCGGCAGGATGGTCTTGGCCCGCAGGCTGGGCGCCTGCCCGCGGCCATAGGCAGGCGTCAGCGTTTGCGTGATGGCCGTATCGATCAGCAGCCACAGCAGCCAGGACATCAGCACCGTGCTGGTCACGCTGAACACCGCCTCGCCGATGCGCTTGCCGACCGGCGTCGACTCGATCAGCGAGAGCAGCGATATGCCCCAGATGCGGCTGGCCAGTTCGAAGTAGGCGAACCAGATCACCACCCGTACCAGCGCCACGGCGAAGCGCCCGAAACGCGCCAGGTAGGCCGAGCGCTGGCGGTCGCGAAAGCGTGGCGCGCGGTGCGCGGCCTTGGGCGAGCGGCCGGTGATGAGCGTCAGCAGCAGCGCGGCGACGAACAACGCTACCGAGCCCACCGTGCGCCGCAGGAAGATGTCGGCGTGGCCGGTGGCCAGCACTGTGCCGGCCACCGAGGCCACCACCACCGCCAGCACCGGCAGGTGCCAGGTCGAGCCCACCAGGCGCAACAGATCCATGATGGCGGGATGTTCCTGGCGGAAGGCGAGCGGCCGGTTGCCGATGATCTGGCCGATCTGCCGGCGAAAGCGCAGCGTGAAACAGGCGATCAGCAGCGCCGCGGCGATATTGGCCACGGTGGAGATCAGCGCCGAGAGGTTGGTGCCGAGCGAGGCGATCACCCGGGCGTCGTTGGTGACGTCGCCCAGTGCCGCCAGGACGCCGGTGGCGAACAGCAGCCCGCGCGAGTGCAGCAGCAGGTCATGCACCGCGTGGGAGCGATGCGCGGACCTGAACAGCGCGAAGATGACCTGGCACACCGCACCCATCACGGCTCCCGCCACCACCGAATAAGCGATCACCATGCCGGCCACGCTGGCGGGCGAGCGCTCGAACATGCTGCTGGAGAGCAGCATCGCCAGGGCGAAGGCCGCGACCCACGGCGCCACCCTGCGCAACATGTACAGCCCGACGTCCATCCAGGACGGTACTGTCGGCAACTCGTGGCGCACGGCCGGCCGGATGCGCCGGTGGCGCACCCGCCTGACGACCTCCAGCAGCAGCCATCCGGCCAGGAACCAGGCCGAGAGCACCGTGCAGAACTCCCGCGCCGATTGCCACGGCGAGCGGGTCCCGTTGACGGTCAGCGCGGCCTGCCACTCCTCGCCGGCGAAATCGATCCGCCAGCGCCAGTAATGCCATGGCCCCTTGTCCTTGCCCAGTGTCGCGTCGAGGTGGTCCACCGCCTCGGCAATCGCCCCGAGCAGGCCCGGCTGCGGCGCCGACGCCGCGCTGGCCGCATCGACACCCTGGCGCAGCGTCTGCAACTGCTCCACCAGGGCCTTGCGATCCTTGTCGCTCTGCAACGTGGTGATGACCTGATCAAGCGACTGGGCAAGCGGCTCGCTGGCGGCGGGGTGCGAGGCCGGCGCGGCGTCGGCCTTGACGGCTGCCGCCAGCGTGGCCAGTCCGGGCGGCGCCGCGAGCGCCGGGCGCGCCAGCAAGGCGCCGGCCAGCGCGAGCCACAGCCCAAGCAGCAGCGGAACCAGTGCGGCGCCACTGGCGCGGGTGGTGGCCATTGGCGTTTTCGGGGACCTGTTCAGGAGCGTCATCGCATGCACGTAGAGGGCTGCCGGTCCTAGCCGGGGAATGCCTGACACTGTAGCGCATCGCGGATACCGCACCCCTGTTCGGCCAGCGCTTTGCCGTCATGGGCATTCAGAGGCACATCGTACGTGTGGCCGATCCCTCCCAAAGCCGGGGCACGCGTGCGGTGCCGGGCTCGCGGTCAACGCAGTGGCGATGCGGGCCGTTGAGTGAGGTATTGCGTGTCGGTCGGGTTGCGGCTGTCTGCAGCCCTGTCGTTTCCTTGTCCCATTGGCATTGTTACCGCAGGAGCCTGTCATGAATGCTATGAAAGCCGTCACCGTCTCGCCCGCCATGTTCAGCCGGCGCGTCGGCTTGCCCATGCTGCTGGCCGCCGCGCTCTTCGTCTCGATCCCGCACCTGGCGCGTGCCCAGGCCGCGCCGGCGGCTCCGGCCGCTCCCGCGGCCGCCCCGCCGATGGCCAAGCCTGCCGCGCCCGCCACCACCGCACCGATGGCCAAGCCGGCCGCGCCCGCTGCCGCCGCGTCCGGTGCCGCCGCACCGGGTGGCGGGCCCGGTCAGGTATGGGTCAACAAGAGTTCCAAGGTCTATCACTGCCCCGGCACGAAGTACTATGGCAAGACCAAGAGCGGCGCCTACATGAGTGAAGCCGATGCTACCGCGCAAGGCTTCCATGCGGATCACGGCAAGGCATGCAAGTGAGCAACGAACATCGCTGCCGGGGGGCATGACATGCACTTGATCTGGGTCGTTCTAATCGGCTTTCTCGCCGGGCTGGTTGCGCGCATGCTAACGCCGGGCCGCGGACCGAGCGGCTTCTTCCTCACCGCCGGCCTGGGCGTTGTCGGCTCGCTGGCCGCGACGTTCCTCGGGCAAGCGCTGGGCTGGTACCGGACTGGACAGTCGGCCGGCTTTATCGGTGCCGTGGTGGGCGCGGTCATCCTGTTGCTGCTGTATCACCTGGCGACGAGGCGCTAGGTTCCGGGGCACACGCGCGTCCGTCGGCTCGTCAGTTCATTAACTCGTCCATTCGTCCGTTCGTCCATTCGCAAGGCCGCAGCAAGCCGTTGCGCACGGGAGCATCCCGTGCGCGACGGCATGGGCGCTGCCATGCGGCGTCCGGTGTGTTTTCATGCATTCGTCGCTTCCGACGATGCGTGCCGCGCCGCCATCCCCGAATCTCCATACCACGCTGGCCGGGCCGCTTCGCGGTCTGCCGGACGCAGGCATTCCACCGCCCGCGCATCGCCGCGCGCCGACGGGAATGATTCAGCAGATACGGGAAAACGTGGAGAAGAGATGGAACTCGATGCAACGGTAACGGCAGTCATCACGGGTGGCGCCTCGGGCCTGGGCGAAGCCACCGCGCGCGCGCTGGCGGCGCACGGCGTGCGCGTCGCGCTGTTCGACATGAATGCGGAAAAGGGCGAAGCCGTGGCACGCGAACTGGGCGGCGTGTTCTGCCAGGTCAACGTGACCTCGGAGGCCGAGGTCGAAGCCGGCTTCGCCAAGGCACGCGCGGCGCTGGGCCAGGAACGTATCCTGGTCAACTGCGCCGGCACCGGCAACGCCATCAAGACCGCATCGCGGGCCAAGGAAGCGCCGGACCAGATCCGCTTCTTTGCCTCGGATGCGTTCGAGCGCATCATCCAGATCAACCTGATCGGATCCTTCCGCTGCCTCGCGCGTTCGGCCGCCGGCATGCTGACACTGGACGCGCGCGACGGCGATCGCGGCGTCATCATCAACACCGCCTCGGTGGCGGCGCAGGACGGGCAGATGGGCCAGGCCGCGTACTCCGCCTCCAAGGCCGGCGTGGTCGGCATGACCCTGCCCATTGCGCGCGACCTGTCCGGCGAAGGCATTCGCGTCAACACCATCATGCCCGGCATCTTCAATACGCCGCTGCTGCAAGGCGCGCAGGAGCACGTCAAGGCAGCGCTGGCCGCCTCGGTGCCGTTTCCGAAGCGGCTCGGCGCGCCGGAAGAGTTTGCCTCGCTCGCGCTGGAGATGTGCCGCAACAGCTATTTCAACGGCGAATCGGTAAGGCTCGACGGCGCCATCCGCATGGCGCCGCGCTGATCTCTCACCCCAAGGAAAAGGACGCGCRCATGCAGCAGGACCGAGAGAAGGAGGCGCTGATGGATTTCAGTTACCTGACGACATTGCCGCACGCGTTGCGTCACTTCGCGCAGCGGCGGCCCGATGCCGTGGCCTATGCCTTCGAGGGCAGGCTCACGACGTACCGCGAGTTCGACCGCCACACCGACAGCGTCGCCCAGGCGCTGCTGGCCGCGGGCATCGGGCCGGGGGACCGTATCGGCTATATCGGCAAGAACTGCGATCACTATTTCGAGTTGCTGCTGGGCGCCGCCAAGATCGGCGCCGTGATGGCGCCGGCAAGCTGGCGCCTGGCGCCCCCGGAGGTCGGCTATATCGTCGGCCACTCCGATGCCGCGCTGTTGTTCGCCGGGCCGGAATCGGTGGAACTGGTGCGCAAGCTGCTGCCGGCGTTGCCGCTGGTGCGCGGCGTGATCGCCATGGAAGGCGGCCAGGCGGACTGGCCCGCCTATGCCGCGTGGCGCGACGCGCATGCACCCGTGCCGCCGGCGCACCAGCCTGCCGCGCACGACGTGGTGCTGCAGCTTTACACCTCCGGCACCACGGGCCGCCCCAAGGGCGCCATGCTGACCCATCGCAACCTCACCGCCGGCACCGAGGCGAGCGAGCGCGAGGATATCCCTTGGTCGCGCTGGACGGATGACGATGTCTCGCTGGTGGCGATGCCGGTCGCGCATATCGGTGGGTCCGGCTGGGGGTTGCGCAGCTTGCTGGCGGGGGCCAAGGGCGTGGTCGCGCGCGATTTCGATCCTGCCGCGGTGCTGGATTTCTTCGAGCGCGAGCGTGTCAGCAAGCTGTTCCTGGTGCCTGCCGCGATGCAGTTCGTATTGCGCGATCCGCGCGCGCGCAGCATCGATTACTCCCGCCTGAAGACCTTGCTGTACGGGGCTGCTCCGATTCCCGCGGCGTTGCTGCGTGAAGGCATCGAGGTATTCGGGTGCGGCTTCGCGCAACAGTACGGGATGACCGAAACCACCGGCACGGTGGTGGCGTTGCCACCGGAGGACCATACGACCGAGGATGTGCCGCGTATGCGGGCCGCGGGCAAGCCTTTGCCCGATGTCGAGGTAGTGGTGGTGGACTGGGAGGGCCGGCGGTTGCCGCCCGGGGAAGTCGGGGAACTGATGATCCGGTCGCCGCAGAATATGGCGGGGTACTGGAAGCAGCCTGATGAGACTGCGCGGACGATCGATGCGGACGGGTGGTTGCGGACCGGCGATGCGGGCTATCTCGACGCCGAGGGTTATGTTTATATCCACGACCGGGTCAAGGACATGATCATCAGCGGGGGGGAGAACGTCTATCCGGCTGAGGTGGAGAGTGCCATCTATGGCCACCCGCAGGTGGCCGACGTGGCGGTGATCGGGGTGCCCGACGAGAAGTGGGGCGAGGCGGTCAAGGCGATTGTCGTGCTAAAGGCGGGGCAGGTTGCTGACCGCGATGGCATTGTGGCTTGGGCGCGGGAGCGGTTGGCTGGGTTCAAGATTCCCAAGAGTATTGAGTTTGTGGATGCGTTGCCGCGGAATCCGTCGGGGAAGTTGTTGAGGAGGAAGTTGAGGGAGCCTTATTGGGAGGGGTTTGAGCGGAGGGTTAATTGAGGGGGGGGGTTAGCTTTAAAAGCCCTGAAAACCTAAAAGCCTAAAGTCAAAGGCGGTTTCACCCCCCTGCGGGGGGCGACCTACTTTCTTGTCTTGCCAAGAAAGTAGGCAAACAAGGCGCCCCATACGGCCTGGTACACCTTCACGGCTCGCTTCGCATCGCGCTGGGGTGCGGCCCGCCCTTGGGGGCGCTCCGCACGGCTACACCGAATTTTCGCGTGGTGATATCGATCGGTCCGCCGGTTCGCTCCCCTCTCCCGCCTGCGGGAGAGGGGTCGGGGGAGAGGGCGGGCGCTCGTTATGTCGTCGCGCTGGAGAGGCCACCGGATTTGCTTCCGGTGGCTCGTGTCCGCCGTTCATGCGATTGCTGCCGAGGCTCTCAACCTTAGAGCCCCAGCACCAGCTTCGCGATGATGTTGCGCTGGATTTCGTTGGAGCCGGCGTAGATCGATGCCTTGCGATAGTTGAAGTAGCGCGGCGCGAGCGGTGCGGCGTAGTCGGGGCCTATCTGCGGCCCCGCGGGGCGTCCCTGCTGTTCCGCCCATCCGTCCTGCACGAAGGGCAGCGCGTAAGGTCCGGCGGCTTCCACCGCCAGTTCGCTGATGGCCTGGATGGTTTCGGTGCCTGCCAGCTTGAGCATGCTGGAGGCGGCGCCGATCGAGGTGCCCGACGCTACGCTGGAGAACAGCCGCAGCTCGTTCGCTTCCAGCGCGGCGGCGCGTACATGCAGCTCGGCCAGTTTGCGGCGGAAGCCGGGATCGTCGAGCAGGCGGCCGCCATCTTCGCCGGGTTCGTTCGCCGCGATGCGCGCTACCTTGGTCAGTTGCTGGCGCAGCATCGGACCATAGCTGCCGCCGCGTTCGAATTCGAGCAGGTACTTGGCGTAGGTCCAGCCGAGGCCTTCTTCGCCGATGCGGTTTTCGACCGGCACGCGCACGTTTTCAAAGAAGACCTGGTTGACTTCCTGCTGGCCCGCGACCGGGCCGTCCAGCGTGGGCAGCGGCGCCACGGTGATGCCGGGCGTGCGCATGTCCACCAGCACGAAGGAGATGCCGTCCTGGCGGCGTGCGTCGCGGCTGGTGCGTACCAGGCAGAACATCCAGTCGGCCCATTGCGCGTGCGTGGTCCAGATCTTGGAGCCGTTGAGGACATAGTGCTCGCCGTCCTGATCGCGCCCGCGCTCGGCGCGCATCTGCAGGGAGGCCAGGTCGGAGCCGGAGTTGGGTTCGGAGTAGCCCTGGCACCACCAGATGTCGGAGCGCAGGATGGGCGGCAGGAAACGCGCCTTCTGCTCGGGGCTGCCGTATTTCATGATCACCGGCGCCACCATCTTCAGGCCCATCGGCGATACGGTCGGGCAGCCGGCGGCGGCGGTCTCGGCCTGGAACAGGTAGCGCTGCGCCGGCGTCCAGCCGGGGCCGCCGTATTCCTCGGGCCAGTTGGGCGCGGCCCAGCCGCGCTCGAACAGTTTCTTCTGCCAGCGCACCTGGCCTTCCTTGTCGAGGTAGCCATTCTTGGTGCGCGCCATCAGGGCCTTGAGGCCGGGGTCGAAGGCCTCGGTGATCCAGGCGCGGACCTCGTCGCGGAACTGCAGTTCTTGCGGGGAGAAATCGAGATTCATCGGTGGGCCTCGGGATGTTCGTCGGTGCGGGCAGGGATGCGTGCGCTCACGCGGCAGCCGGATACAGCAGGTCGGCGTAGCGGCGCAGGTGATGTTCGGCCGAGCCAAACTGCAGGTCGATGGCGGTGACGCGCTTGAAGTAATGCCCGACGGCAAGCTCTTCGGTCACGCCCATGCCACCGTGGATCTGCACCGCGGCCTGGCCCACGAACTTGCCGGCCTGTCCGGCCTGCGCCTTGGCGGCGCTGGCGGCAAGCGCGCGCTGTGTGGGATCGGCGCCTGCCTGCATGGCGGCGACCTGGGTCAGCGCCAYGGTTTGTTCGAGCTGCACATACATGTCGGCCATGCGGTGCTGCAGCACCTGGAAGGTGGCGATCGGCACGCCGAACTGCTTGCGCTGGCGCGCGTAGTCGACCGTATCGGCGAGCATCCGGCTCATCGCGCCGCCGGCTTCGGCGCACAGCGCCACGGCGGCGTCGTCGCTCAGGCGCTCGATCAGCGCCAGCGCGTCGCCCTCGGCGCCCAGCCGGGCGCTGTCCGGCACGAAGACGTTGTCGAGCAGGATGTCGGCGGCGCGCGAGCCGTCCACCGTGGGGTATTCCAGCAGCGTCACGCCCGGCGCGTTGCGTTCGATCCAGAACAAGCTGATGCCGGCGCGGTCGCGGCGCTGGCCGGCGGTGCGCGCGCTGACCACCAGGTGCGTGGCCCACGGCGCGGCCACCGCCACGGCCTTGTGCCCGCTCAGGCGCCAGCCGCCTTCGCCACGCGTGGCGCTGGTCGCGACGTCGTGCAGGCAATAGCGGCTGCGCGGTTCGCCGTGCGCCCAGGCTACCGTGGCTTCGCCGCCGATGATGGCGGGCAGCCAGTTGGCCGCCAGCGTTTCGCTGCCATGCAGCAAGGCGCCGCCGCCAAGCACTACGGTTGACAGGTAGGGCTCTACCACCAGGTGGCGGCCAAACTGCTCCATCACGATCATGTGTTCGATGGCGCCGCCGCCCAGCCCGCCGAAGCGTTCCGGGAACGCCGCGCCGAGCAGGCCCAGTTCCTGCGCCAGCGCCTTCCAGCATGCGGGCCGCCAGCCGGCCGGCGAGCGGAGCGCCGCCTGGCGCGTTTCGAAGTCGTAGTGATCGGCCAGGTAGCGCGCGAGCGTGTCGCGCAGCATTGATTGTTCTTCGCTGAATTGGAAATCCACTGTGGGTCCTCGGCGCGGTTGCTTTAGGGCACCTGCCATTATGCGAAGCGGCTGCGGCGCTGCATCGTCCGATGCGACGAATCGTCCCCGGCGCGCAAGCGCGCCTGCGCATCGATTGCGGCACCGCGTCAAGGCGCGTTCGTCGCTTCGGACGATGCCCGGGACGGCCGCGTGTCCGGACAATGTGGGTCGTCGTATTCCATGCCGGATTCCGCGGCATCCATCCAGTCAGCCAGTTCTGCCACACCCACTTCCAGGAGGGTCAGTCATGCACCCGCATGTTCACGCGCAGCGCACCCCGGACAAGCCGGCCATCATCATGGCGGGCGGCACCGTCGTCACCTACCGCGAGCTTGACGAGCGCTCCAACCAGGTGGCGCGCTTGTTCCGCGATCACGGCTTGCAGCCCGGCGACCGCGTGGCCTTCCTGCTGGAGAACCATCCGCGCCTGTTCGAGCTGTGCTGGGGCGCGCAGCGCTCGGGGCTGATCTACGTCTGTATCAGCACGCGGCTCAATGTGGACGACGCGGCGCACATCGTGGCCGACAGCGGCGCCAGGATGCTCGTCACCTCCCACGCGCAGGCCGCGGTGGCGCAGGGGCTGGCGGCCAAAGCGCCGGGCCTGGGCGCGCGCCTGATGATGGACGGCGCCGTGCCCGGCTTCATCGCTTATGAGACCACCCTGGCGCAATACCCCGGCTGGCGCATCGAGGACGAATGCGCGGGCACGGACATGCTGTACTCCTCCGGCACCACCGGCCGCCCCAAGGGCGTATTCACGCCGCCGGCCAACCCGCAGATCGACGTGCCGGGCAGGCTGGCGCTGATGTGCCAGTCGCTCTACCAGTTCGGCCCGGACATGCGCTACCTCTCGCCCGCACCGCTCTATCATGCGGCGCCGCTGCGCTACAACATGGCGGTGCAGCAACTCGGCGGCACCTCGGTGGTGATGGAGCATTTCGACGCGGAAGCATTCCTGCGGCTGGTGGCCGCGCACCGCATCACACACACCCAGGTCGTGCCGACGATGTTCTCGCGCATGCTCAAGCTGTCCGGGGCGGTGCGCCAGCGCCACGATGTTTCCTCGTTGCGCTTTGCCGTGCATGCCGCCGCGCCCTGTCCGGTGGCCGTCAAGGAGCAGATGATCGAATGGTGGGGCCCGATCATCTGGGAGTACTACGCCGGCACGGAGGGCAACGGGTCCACCGCGGTCGGTTCCGCCGACTGGCTCAGCCACAAGGGCACGGTGGGCCGCGCGTCGGTGGGCGAGTTGCGTATCTGCGACGACAGCGGCGCCGTGTTGCCGCCGGGCGAGCCGGGCATCATCTACTTCGCCGAGGGGCGCAGCTTTGTCTATCACAACGATCCCGAGAAGACCGTGCAGTCGCGCCACCCCGTGCATGCGGGCTGGACCACGCTGGGCGATGTCGGCTACGTGGACGAGGACGGCTATCTCTACCTGACCGACCGCAAAGCCAACATGATCATCTCCGGCGGCGTCAACATCTATCCGCAGGAGGCCGAGAACCTGCTGATGACCCATCCCAAGGTGATGGACGTGGCGGTGATCGGCGTGCCCAACGAGGACTTCGGGGAGGAAGTCAAAGCGGTGGTGCARCCACTCGACATGGCGCACGCCAGCCCGGCGCTGGCCGACGAATTGCTTGCCTTTTGCCGCACGCACCTTTCGCCCATCAAGTGCCCGCGCTCGGTGGACTTTGCCGACGAACTGCCGCGGCTGCCGACCGGCAAGCTGCTCAAGCGGCTGCTGCGCGAGCGCTACTGGGCGGGACGGGAGAACAAGCTCGTCTAGGCAGCGGCACCGGCGCGCATGGGTGCGCCGGGTGCCAGGCGGTCGTTTACGCCATAATCAGCCGTTCGATCCCTGGCGCATGTGGCGCCAGCAGCCGGCAACCATAAGCCGGTGCCGATCGCGCGGCATCCGCCCGGCGCGGATGCCGCCGCCAACAGGAAGACACGGCGAATGGCAATAATCGAGGAGACCAGCGCGGGYCACGGGGGCGCCGCCCGCGCGGCCACGCTGGTGGCAAAGCTGCGCCCGCCCATGCTGACCCCGTTCCAGGTGGAACGCCGCGCCATTTGCGACGCGGTGTGCGCGGCCGGCTTCGTCAAGCTGGTGCTGGTGCGCGCGCCGGCCGGTTTCGGCAAGACCACCGCCATGCTGCAATGCCGCGCGCGGCTGGATGCCGACGGCGTTGCCACCGCCTGGCTCACGCTGGACCGCGCGGACAACGACGCCACGCGGTTTCTCGGCTCGCTGGAAGCCGCTTTCGAGCTGGTGCTGCGCAAGGGGGGCGCGCCGCTCGCCGCCAGCCAGYCGGCGCCTCGGCCGGTGGGCGAGCAGGCTCTGGCGCTGATCGACCGCATGGCGGGCCACGACCGCCCCTTTACCCTGTTCCTGGACGACTTCGAGGCCTTGCAGAATCCCGCCGTTGCCGGCCTGGTCTGGCAGGTGGTGGAGCAATTGCCGCCTGGCGGCCGGCTGGTGGTCGGCACGCGCTGGGTGCCGGATTCCGGGCTGGCACGCCTGCGCGCGCGCGGCGAACTGCTGGAGATCGAGCCTGCCCAGCTGCGCTTTACCGCCGACGAAACCGATCATTTCCTGCGCCGCGCGCGCGGCCTGGCGCTGYAACCCGCGGCCATCTCCACGCTGCACCGCCGTACCGAAGGCTGGGCCACGGCGCTGTGGCTGGCCTCGGTGGCGCTGGAGCGGCGCGGCCAGCCGGACGCCTTCATCGCCGGCTTTTCCGGCTCCAACGCAGCCGTTGCCGATTACCTCGTCGAGGACGTCTACCTGCACCTGCCCGATGCGGTGCGCGCTTTCCTGCTGCGCACCTCCATCCTCGACCAGCTCAGCGGGCCGCTGTGCGACGCCGTCTGCGGCACCGCCGACAGCGAGGAAATCCTCGCCTGGCTGGAGCGGGCCAACCTGTTCCTGATGCCGCTGGACGGCGAACGCCACGGCGGCGCCGAGCGTCCCGCCCAACCCAATGCGCGCTGGTACCGTTATCACAGCCTGTTCTCCAGCTTCCTGCGCGCGCAACTCCAGCAGGGCATGCCGGACGAGGTGCCGGCGCTGCAGATGGCCGCCTCGCGCTGGTACGAGGCGCAGGGCCGCCCTGTGCCCGCCATCGAACATGCGCTGGCGGCCGGCGCGGTCGGCCACGCGCTGCCGCTGCTGGCGGGCTCCGTGGACGACCTGCTGGCGCAGGGGCGCATGCGCCTGCTGACGCGCTGGCTGGACGCCGTGCCGGCCGACGCGCTGGCGGCGTGGCCCAAGCTGCAGATCGCCCATGTCTGGGCCTTGTCGTTTACGCGCGGACCGGCGGACGCCATCGCGCTGCTGCAGACCATCCCGCTGGCCGGCGCCGAGGGCGACCTGCTGGCCCACGTGCGCGCGCTGCGCCATATGCTGCTGAACATGATGGACCGCTTCGACGAGGCGCGCGCCTACAGCCGCGATGATCCCCTGCCGCTGCCGATGGGCTACCCGTTCCCGGATTCCATCCTTGCCACCTCGATGGCGCGCATGGCCGCGGTGACCGGCGACTACCGCGAGGCGCGCCGGCTGCTGGGCGTGGCCCGCCAGGTGGTGCGCGGTTCCGACAGCAATTTCAACAAGATTTTCTCGGAATCGGTGGAGGGGCTGATCGACCTGCGCCAGGGGCGCCTGCAGCAAGCGCTGGCGCGTTTCCGCATTGCCGCCAGCACCATGCTGCCGAACCGCTATGGTCCCACCAACGGCAACGCCATGGCCGGCATCCTGCTGGCCGAAGCGCTCTACGAGATCAACGAGCGCGAGCGCGCGGAGCGCCTGCTTAATGTGTACGTACCGCTGGCGCGCGACCTCGGCCTGCCCGACCAGATCATCACCGGCCATACCGTGCTGGCCCGCATCGCCTGCGATCGTGGCGACGTGGACGGCGCGCACGAATGGCTGGCCGCGCTCGAGCACCTCGGCCATCATCGCGGCCTGCCGCGGCTGGTGCTGGGCGCCATGCTGGAGCGCGCCCGGCTGGCCCTGCTGCAGGGCAACCAGCATGCGGCGGAGGAGGCGCTGCTGCATGCGGCGGACCCGGCACTGTGGCGGGCGCGGCCCGGCGTCAGCGCCGTCAGTTCCTTTGCCAACGACGTGGAAGACGTGCCCATGGGGCGGCTGCGGCTGGCACTGTTCACCGAGCCCTCGGCCGCCACGCGCGAGGCGATCGAGAAAGAACTCGCTGYCGCCGAGCGGGCGCAACTGATGCGGCGCGCGCTCAAGCTGCGCATCCTGCTGGCGCTGGCCTGCCAGCGCAGCGGCGATGCCGCGCGAGCGCTGCTGACGATGGGCGAGGCACTGCGCTTCGGGGCGGCGGAAGGCTTTATCCGCATCTTCGCCGACGAGAGCGCCGAGATCCGGCGGCTGGTGGGCGAGGCCTGCGTGCGCCAGGGCAGCGCGCTGTCCGCGGGCTACGTCGAGCGGTTGCTGCAGGCTTGCGGCGGCGCCCCGGAGCCAGCCGACCCCGCCGCCATGCAGGCCCGCCACGGCCTGCTGGAGCCGCTCACGCCCAAGGAGCAGAAGGTGCTGCAGCTGCTGGCCGAGGGCTTCTCCAATGTGGCGATGGCTGACCGGCTCTTTGTCTCGGAGACCACAGTGCGCACCCACCTGCGCAATATCAGCGCCAAGCTGCGCGCCAGCAACCGCACGCAGGCGGTGGCTATCGCGCGGCAGCTGGGTTTGCTGTAGCGATCCTCAGGCCGCGCTGCGCGGAAGCAGGGCCACGACGTCGTCATACAGCGCGCGCGGGATGAGCACGCCATGGCGCAGGCTGGCTTCGCGCGCCCGATAGCGGCGCTGCGAAGGCAGCCGCGCCCCTTGTCCGAGCATCGCCTCGAACAGGCTTTCCGCCCGCGCCAGCTCCGCCTCGCACTGCGCGCCTAGAAAGCGCGCGGGATCGATGGCGATGATCAGCTCGCCCCCCATCGGCGACGACTTCGTGCCCGCATCGTAGGCCAGCGAATCCATGCTGGTCATGTCGGCGATCAGCGGACCGGCGAGCAGTTCGACCATGGCGGCGAGGGCTGCGCCCTTGTGGCCGCCGAAGGTCAGCATGGCGCCGTGGTCCAGCACGGTGGCGGCATCGGTACAGGATTTCCCGTCGGCATCGATGCCCCAGCCCTCGGGGATCGGCTTGCCCGCGCGGCGATGCAGTTCGATCTCGCCGCGCGCCACCGCACTGGTGGCGAAGTCGAAGATGAAAGCGGGCTGGCCGGCGCGCGGCCAGCCGAAGGCCAGCGGATTGGTGCCGAACAGCGGCTTGCTGCCGCCCGCGGGCGTGACCCAGGCATGGCTGGGCGTGCAGGCCAGGGCGACCAGGCCGGCGTCGGTCAGCGGTTCGATGTCCGCCCACAAGGCGGAGAAATGCACGCAGCGGTTGATGCCCAGCGCCGCGATGCCCTGCGAGCGGGCCTTGCCGATCAGGTGCGGCAGCGCCGTCTTGTAGGCCACCTGCGAGAAGCCGCGCATGGCATCGGCCCGCAGCAGCGCGGGCGCCATCTCGTGCAGCTTGGGCATGGCGTCCGGCGACACCTTGCCGGCCTTGAGCGTGGCGATGCAGCCGAGCAGCCGGTAGAGGCCATGGGAAGCGCAGCCGTCGCGCTCGCCGGCGACCAGCGTATCGGCCACGGCCTCGACATGCGGATCGCTGAACCCGTGATGCCGCAGCACGGCGATGGCCAGCGCGCGGACTTCGCGCAGGGAGAGGCGCTCGGTGGCAGTGCCGCGCGCCTGCCTGTGCTGCGGTGGGGCGACGGGATCGTTCATCGGGGCTCCGGGTTGAGGTGGGGGTTGAGGTTGAGGTTGAGGCAAGCGCTATTCGTCATCGTCAGCGCCGAGATCCATCAGCGCGGAAGGTATGCCGGTGCGGGCTCCCCAGCCATAGATCCCCAGCGCGATAAGCGCCACCAGTGCGGTGTCCCACGGATGGCCGATCGCGCCGATGCCGCCGAAGGAACCCAGGTAGGAGGCCACGATGATCAGCACATAAAAGGCGATCAGCCACAGCGAGGACTTCACCTGTTGCGCCAGGCTCAGGCGATGGGTGGGTACCGCGCGCCTGCAAAGCAGGTAGACCACGAACATGGCGATCTGCAGTCCCAGCAGCCAGGACACCGTGCCCCAGCCGGACCAGTACACGATCAGCGCGGCGATGATGAACGAGAGCGGGCCGAGCACCGCCAGCCACCGGACCCGGAACGGCCGGTGCAGGCCGGGCGCGTTGCGGCGCAATGCGGCCACCGTGACGGGCGCGACCGCATAGCTCAGCACCAGCGCGGCCGACACCACGTTGATCATGGCCTCCCACGAGGGAAAGGGCAGGGTCCAGAACACGGACAGCGCGAAGGTCAGCCACAAGGCCGGCCGCGGAATACCCGAGGGCGCATCGATACGGGAGAACAGCTTGAAAAAGGTGCCGCCGCGCGCCCAGCCGTAGACCACGCGGGGCGTGGCGTTCATGTAGATATTGCCGGTGCCGCTGGGCGAGATCACCGCGTCCGAGACCACCAGGAAGGCCAGCCAGCCCACGCCGAGCGCCAGCGCGATATCGCGGTAAGGCAGCGCGAACGCCTTGCCGACGCCACGCCAGCCATCCGACAGCGTCTCGGTCGGCACGCCGCCGAGGAAGGCGATCTGCAGCAGCACGTAGATCAGGGTGGACAGCAATACCGACAGGATCAGCGCGATGGGAATGGTGCGCTGTGGCGAGCGGACTTCGCTGGCCACCGAGATGATCGGCGTCAGCCCGAGGTAGGCAAAGATGATGCCCCCGGCGGAAACGGCGGCCTGGATGCCGGACAGCCCGAACGGCGCGAAGCCATGCATCTGCAGGTTGGCCGGCTTGAAATGCGTGAACAGCACCACGATGACCAGCAGCGGCACCACGAACTTGAACACGCTGACGATGTTGTTGGCGCGCGCGAAGGTCTTGACGCTGTAGTAGTTGAGCACGAAGAACAGGCACAGCATCGCGAACTGCGCCGCCCAGCCGAGCGGGGTGGGATCGCTCGATCCCGGCTGGCTCAGGA